>NZ_BAAAGU010000037.1:0-76791 GCF_039524635.1 Streptomyces thermocarboxydovorans
CGGACGCTTCCTTCGTACTCACCCTCTCGGGCTTTCCTCCGGGCGCTTCCCTTCGGTGTTTCCGACTCTATCAGATCGTTTTCTCGACCTGACCCCCAGTCAGCGGGGTTCGTCCTCACGGCCGTTGGGCCGCTCCGACGAGTGAGACTTTAGCGGATTCCCGGCTCCCGAGCTAATCGGGGGCCTGCGTCCTTTCGAACGCGGATTCCTCCATTTCGCGAATACGCATGCCGATGACACGACGGCAGACAAACGACTGCTGTCGATCAGTGGTGGTACTCACGGAAGGGCTGTCCGGGGACCGACCGGAGTCGGCGCTCACATCGGACAACCCGGAGAACACTACGGATCACCTGGGGGCGTGTCAACTCGCGTGCTCACCCCACCCGCCGGGCGTACTCTTGTCCCCATGACGACGCGTACGCACTGCCAGTTCTGGTGGGCCGCCTGACGGCGGCCGTCGCTGCGTACGCACTCAACGGTCGCCGCTCCGGCGGCCGTTTTCGTTTCTCCTCCCAGGACTCCGGGGGCGGTCGGCCGGACGGCGGCCTCGATCCGACGAGCAGGAGAGGGAGAGACGAGATGACGCGGGTTTTCAGCGGGATCAAGCCGACCGGGCATCTGACGCTGGGGAACTACCTGGGGGCCATGCGGCGGTGGGCCGAGGTCGACCAGCACCGGGCCGATGCGCTGTTCTGCGTCGTCGACCTCCATGCGCTGACCGTGCACCACGATCCGGCGCGGGTGCGCAGGCTGAGCCGGCAGGCGGCGACGCTGCTGCTGGCGTCGGGGCTGGATCCGGAGCGGTGCACCCTGTTCGTGCAGAGCCATGTCGATGAGCATGCGCGGCTGTCGTATCTGCTGGAGTGCGTGGCGACCGACGGCGAGATGCGGCGGATGATCCAGTACAAGGAGAAGGCCGCGCGGGAGCAGCGGCGGGGCGGGAGCGTGCGGCTGTCGCTGCTGACGTACCCGGTGCTGATGGCGGCCGACATCCTGGCCTACCGGACCGACGAGGTGCCGGTGGGGGACGACCAGACGCAGCATGTCGAGCTGGCGCGGGATCTGGCGGTGCGGTTCAACCACCGGTACGGGCACACCTTCACGGTGCCGCGGGCGACGTCGCCGGCGGTGGCGGCGCGGGTGATGAATCTGCAGGACCCGGCGTCGAAGATGGGCAAGAGCGAGGACGTCGGGCCGGGGATCGTCTATCTGCTGGACGAGCCGGACGTGGTGCGCAGGAAGGTCATGCGGGCGGTGACCGACAGCGGGCGGGAGGTCGTCTACGACCGGGAGTCCCGGCCGGGGGTGGCGAATCTGCTGGAGATCCTGGCCGCGTGCTCGGGTGGGAACCCGGAGGAGCTGGCCGGTGTATACGAGTCGTACGGCGCTTTGAAGAAGGACACCGCGGAGGCTGTGGTCGAGGTGCTGCGGCCGGTGCAGCAGCGGCATCGGGAGCTGTGTGCGGATCCGGGATATGTGGAGGGGGTGCTGCGGGAGGGTGCTCGGCGGGCGCGGGAGATCGCCCGGCCGGTCGTGGACGCCGCCTACCGGGCGATCGGCCTGCTGCCGGCGGGGGCCGGTGAGGGCGCGGTCGAGGAGGCGGTGGCGCTGAACGCGGCCCGGTAGGCGCGGGGGCTGGTGGCGAGGCGCGATGCGAAGTGCTGGCGCATCGTGACCTCGCTGCCGAAGCCGGCGCGGCGGGCGACCTCGGGCATGGGGAGGTCGGTGCGTTCCAGGAGGCGCTGGGCGGCGGCGATGCGCTGGTCGAGGAGCCAGCGCAGGGGGGTGGTGCCGGTTGCGGCGGTGAAGTGGCGGGCGAAGGTGCGCGGTGCCATGCCCGCGTGGCGGGCGAGGTCGGCGACGGTGAGCGGTTCGTGGAGGTGGCGCAGGGCGTATTCGCGTACGGCGGCGAGGGTGTCGGCGTCGCGGTCGGTGCGGGGTGTGGGGTGCTGGATGAACTGGGCCTGGGTGCCGGTGCGGAAGGGGGCGGTGACCATGGAGCGGGCGACGGTGGCGGCGGCTTCGGCTCCGTGGGCGAGGCGGACCAGGTGGAGACAGAGGTCGATGCCGGCGGCGGTGCCGGCCGAGGTCCAGAGGTTGCCGTCCTCGATGAAGAGGGCGTCGGGCTCGACGGTGATCTCCGGGTGGCGGGCCTGGAGCTGCGGGGCGAGGTGCCAGTGGGTGACGGCGCGTCGGCCGTCGAGGAGCCCGGCCCGGGCGAGGACGAAGGCGCCGGCGCAGAGGGCGGCGATCGGGGTGCCGGCCCGGTGGGCGCTGCGGAGGGCGTCGAGGACGGGTTCGGCGACGGGGGTGTCGTGGTCGACCAGTCCCGGGACGACGATCAGGTCGGCCTCCGCGAGCCAGTCGAGGGGGCGGTCGGGGGTGAGGGTGAGTCCGCCCGGCATGGGGATGGGGTCGCCGGGGGTGGTGGCGGTGCGGCGCAGTTCGAACGGCGGGACGCCGGGGAGGGTGCGTTCGCTGCTCCAGAAGGGTGCCGGGGTGCGGCAGATCGTGATCGCCGGCATCCAGACGAACATGTGCAACGAGACGACGGCGCGCATGGGCGGGAACCTCGGCTACGACGTGCTGTTCCCGCTGGACGCCATGCACACCTTCGACCTGACCGGCCCGTTCGGCTGGACACTGACGGCGGACGAGCTGACGCGAGCAACGGCGGTGTCCCTGCACGGGGGACAGTTCGCCCGCGTAGTGACGACGGAGGAGGTGCTGGCCGCGGCGGCGAAGTAGGCCGCGGCCAGGCGGGCTCCCCGGCTCGGCCCCGCGCCTGGGTAGGACTGCGGGGCCGGCGGGCAGTGGCACCCGGTTGGTCAGGCGTTGTTGCCGGTGGCGAGTTCGCGGCTGCGGTCGCGGGCTGCTTCGAGGGCGGCGATCAGGGCGGCGCGGACGCCGTGGTTCTCGAGTTCGCGGATGGCGTTGATGGTGGTGCCCGCGGGGGAGGTGACGTTCTCGCGGAGGGTCACCGGGTGCTGGCCGCTGTCGCGGAGCATGGTGGCGGCGCCGATCGCGGACTGGACGATCAGGTCGTGGGCCTTGTCGCGGGGCAGGCCCAGCAGGATGCCGGCGTCGGTCATGGCCTCGACCAGGTAGAAGAAGTACGCCGGGCCGGAGCCGGAGAGGGCGGTGCAGGCGTCCTGCTGCGACTCGGGGACGCGGAGGGTCTTGCCTACGGCGCCGAAGATCTCCTCGGCGTGGGCGAGGTGTTCGGCGGTGGCGTGGCTGCCGGCGGAGATGACCGACATGGCCTCGTCGACCAGGGCGGGGGTGTTGGTCATGACGCGGACCACGGGGGTGCCCGCCGCGAGCCGCTCCTCGAAGTAGGCGGTCGGGATGCCGGCGGCGCCGCTGATGACCAGGCGGTCGGCGGGGACGTGCGGGGCGAGTTCGTCGAGGAGGGCGCCCATGTCCTGCGGCTTGACCGTGAGGATCAGGGTGTCGGCGGTCTTGGCGGCTTCCTGGTTGGAGACCGGGGTGACGCCGTGGCGGGTGCGGAGCTCCTCGGCCCGCTCCCGGCGGCGGGCGGTGACCAGGAGGTCGGCGGGGGCCCAGCCGGCGCGGATCATTCCGCTGAGCAGGGCTTCGCCGATCTTGCCGGTGCCGAGGACTGCGACTTTCTGGGTCATGGCTGCGGTGCCCTCCGGGGTGTGCGATGTCCGGTTTCATCCTCGCACCCGGACGGTGCGGGGCGGGCCGGTGTCCGGCAGGCGGGACGGTGGGGCGGGCTGTGTCACCGGCCCGCTGGGGCACCGCCGGCTGCGGCACCGGCTCGCGCCCCGCCCGTTACGGGGTCCGGCGGCGCAGGGTGGCCGCTCCCAGGCCGAGGACCAGCAGGGCGCAGCCGGCGACGATCAGCACGTCGCGGACGAAGGTGGCGGTCATGTCGGTGTGCCTGAGCACCTCGTTCATGCCGTCGACGGCGTAGGACATGGGCAGGACGTCCGAGATGCCCTCCAGGACGGGGTGCATGTTGTCGCGCGGGGTGAACAGGCCGCACAGGAGCAGCTGGGGGAAGATCACGGCCGGCATGAACTGGACCGCCTGGAACTCCGAGGCCGCGAAGGCCGAGACGAACAGACCGAGGGCCGTGCCGAGCAGCGCGTCGAGCAGGGCGACGAGGAGCAGCAGCCAGGCGCTGCCGGTGACGTCCAGGTCCAGGAACCACAGGGCGAGGCCGGTGGCGAGGGCGGACTGGACGATCGCGAGGGTGCCGAAGGCGAGGGCGTAGCCGGCGATCACGTCCCCCTTGCCCAGCGGCATGGCCAGCAGGCGTTCGAGGGTGCCCGAGGTGCGTTCGCGCAGGGTGGCGATGGAGGTCACCAGGAACATCGTGATCAGCGGGAAGATGCCGAGCAGGCTGGCGCCGATGCTGTCGAAGGTGCGCGGGCTGCCGTCGAAGACGTAGCGGAGCAGGAAGAGCATCAGGCAGGGCACCAGAAGCATCAGGGCGATGGTGCGCGGGTCGTGGCGGAGCTGGCGCAGCACCCGGCCCGCGGTCGCGGTGGTGCGGGAGAGGTTGAGGGCGCCGATCGGGGCGGCGGGGGCGCTCGCGGTGGTGGGGGTGCTGGTGCTCATGAGGTGGTCTCCTTGGCGCGGCCCGCGGCGGTCGCCGCGTCGACGAGGTGCAGGAAGGCCGCTTCGACGGTGTCGGCTCCGGTGCGGTCGCGGAGGGCGTCGGGTGTGTCGTCGGCGAGGAGCTCGCCGGCGCGCATCAGGAGCAGGCGGTGGCAGCGTTCGGCCTCGTCCATGACGTGCGAGGAGATCAGCAGCGTGGTGCCGCGCTCGGCGGCGATGTCGTGGAAGAGCTGCCAGAGGTCGCGGCGCAGCACGGGGTCGAGGCCGACGGTGGGCTCGTCGAGGACGAGCAGCTCGGGGGTGCCGAGGAGGGCGACGGCGAGGGAGACGCGGCTGCGCTGTCCGCCGGAGAGGTTGCCGGCGAGGGCGTCGGCGTGGCTGGTGAGGTCGACGTCGGCGATGGCGCGGGTGACGCTCTCGCGGCGCAGGCCGGCGGCGGCGCGGCCGGGGTGGAGGATCGCCGCGAAGTAGTCGAGGTTCTGACGGACGGTCAGGTCGTCGTAGACGGACGGGGCCTGGGTGACGTAGCCGATGCGGGCGCGCAGGGAGGGGTGTCCGGCGGGGCGGCCGAGAACGTCCAGGGTGCCGGTGACCTTGGCCTGGGTGCCGACGACGGCGCGCATCAGGGTCGACTTGCCGCAGCCGGAGGGGCCGAGGAGGCCGGTGATCTGGCCGCGCGGGACGGTGAAGCCGAGGTTGCGCAGGACGGTCCGGGAGCCTCGGACGACGGTGAGGTCCTGGGCGCGCACGGCCGGGGGGTCCGGATCCGGGCGGCGGGGCGGCTCGGAAGAGTAATTCATCATGTGATGAATAATCCTCTCGCGGGTGCGGTCCGTCAAGCGGCCCGTGGTCGGTCTTGGCTTCCGGGATTCCGGGATTCCGGGGGTCCCGGGTCACGGTGGCCCGGGGCTCCGGGCACGGGGGGCCGGGGTTCCGGGCACGGGGGCCCGGGGTTCCGGGCACGGGGGGCCCGGGGTTCCGGGATCGGCGGCGGTGCATACGGCACAGGTGCGCGTACGGCACTGGCGCATACGGCACAGGGCGGCGACCTTCCGTCGGCGGCACGGGGGTGCGGTCACCGACGGCAGGTCGCCGCCGTGTGTAAGGGACTGCTGCCCTGTGTGAGGGTCTGCTGCGGTAGGTGGGGTGGTGGAAGGCGCCCCTCAGGCGCGGCGGCGCTTCTTCGGGTTGCCCGAGCGGCGGGAGATGCGCTGGTCGTCCCGAAGAAGCGGAGGGGTTCGGGCCGGGGGCCACCGGTGGTGTCCGGGGTGCCCGCGGCGCGGTCCGGGGTGCCGTTGACTGCGCTCACGCATCGATTATGGCGCCGGCCGGGCCGCGGGCCCCCGCGGGATCAGGAGCAGCGCGAGGTCACATAGCCGTCGCGCCCGGTCTTCACATAGGCGTCCGAGACGTACTCGCCGTTGCCGATGTTGTCCCAGATCTTGCTGGTGCCGTAGGGGCCGGTCACCGTGGTGCCGGGCCGCTGGCAGTGGATCGGGACCTTGGCGCCCACCGGCAGTACGCGCACGATGCGGTAGCTCGTGCCCGGACCGCTGCGGACGTTCAGCCGGACGCCCGGTGCCACCGGGTAGTAGCGGACGGCCGCCGCTGCCGTCGTGGTGACGGCCTCCTCGGTGCGCGGCTCGGCCTCTTCGATGCGGTCGGCAGACATGTCGTTCCTCCCCCGTCGAGCCCCATGACCGCCATGGGATCACGTTCATTCCCCTGGATCACGGGACGAAACACGCGTTCGCATCTCGCATGCGAAGGCTACAACTCCCCACAAGCCCCCTCGGTCTCGTACGTCTCATCGACTAGGCTCCGTGATTCGCGCGCGCGGACGAACAGCACGGGGGTGGTTCCATGGCGCCACAGCGGAACGCCGGAGCGGGCGCGGAAGCGGAACTTCCTGAGTACGCCGGTCACTACCGGCTGGAGTCACGGCTGGGCTCCGGCGGCATGGGCGTGGTGCATCTGGCGCGCAGCACCTCGGGTCTGAAGCTCGCGGTGAAGGTCGTGCATGCGGACCTCGCGCGGGATCCGGAGTTCCGGGGGCGGTTCCGGCAGGAGGTCGCGGCGGCGCGGCGGGTGAGCGGTGCCTTCACCGCACCGGTCGTGGACGCCGACCCGGAGGCCGAACGGCCGTGGATGGCCACGCTGTTCATCCCGGGGCCGACGCTCGCCGAGCAGGTGAAGCAGCACGGGCCGATGCCGGCGTCCCAGCTGCGCCGGCTGATGGCCGGCCTGGCGGAGGCGCTGCGTGACATCCACCGGGTGGGTGTGGTGCACCGGGATCTCAAGCCGAGCAATGTGCTGCTGGCCGAGGACGGGCCGAAGGTCATCGACTTCGGCATCTCCCGGCCCAGCGACAGCGAACTGCGCACCGAGACGGGCAAGTTGATCGGCACTCCCCCGTTCATGGCGCCCGAGCAGTTCCGCAGCCCCCGCGAAGTGGGCCCCGCCGCCGACATCTTCGCCCTGGGTTCCGTCCTGGTGCACGCGGCGACCGGACGGGGGCCGTTCGACTCCGACAGCCCCTACATCGTCGCCTACCAGGTGGTGCACGACGAGCCGGATCTGACGGGGGTGCCGGACGACCTGGCGCCGCTGGTGCTCAGATGCCTGGCCAAAGAGCCCCAGGACCGGCCGGCCCCCGACGAGCTGATGCGTGAACTGCGGTCGGTCGCGGCCTCGTACGACACCCAGACGTTCATTCCGCCGCAGCGGATGGGGACCGCCGCTCCCGTGACGCAGGCCGAGGAGCCCGCGGAGGAGTCTTCCCACGGACCCGCCGAAGGCCCCGCACCCGCCGAGCTCCCCGAGAAGCCCGGCGAGAAGCCCGCCGGGAAGCCTGCCGAACAGCCCGCCGCCCCCGAGGCGGACCGCCGCCCCGTCCGGCGTCCCGGGCGGAAGGTCGCTCTGGGGGCCGGGGCGCTGGCGCTGGCGTTGGCCGGCGGACTCGCCTCACTCCAGCTCTTCGCTGGTGAGAACAAGACCCCCGAGAAGACCGCCTCACGCACCAGCGCGGCGGCCTTCACCCCCTGGGAGGCGTCCCCGACCGGCGAGCAGGGCTTCGCCCAGTGCTCTCACGGGGCGGGACGGCTGCTGTGTACGCATGGGGGGACGGTCGTCGCGCTCGACCCGGACGACGGGGACGTGCTGTGGCGGCGCCCGGTGCGGAACGAACCGAGCGGCCCGCCGGCCCTCTCGGGCGGGCTCGTCCACCCCCTGCTCACCCTGCGCCGGGGCCTGGTGGCGCTGGACCCCGCGTCGGGCGAGCCGAAGTGGCGGCAGGAGGCCGCCGTGCACGACACCGGCGTGCTCGCCGGGGACACGCTGCTGCTCACGGGCGCGGACGGCACGGTCACCGCCCTCGACAGCGCGTCCGGTGACAAGCGGTGGAGCCGTCCGCTGCCGGGGCACACGGCGCCGGTGCTGCTGCACTCGTTCCCCGGGGACCCGCTGGGGTACGCGGTCAACACGTCCCTCGACAGCAGGCACACCCGGGTCACGGCGGTCGATCCGCAGAGCGGCGAAGTGCGCTGGGAGGCGCGGATGACCGGGTTGCTGATGCCGGTCGGGACGGCGGACGGGGCGATGGTGTTCCTCGCCGTCGACACCGTCTACGGGAAGGCACAGGCCGTGGTCCGCTACGAGCCCGGCACCCGCAGGACGCGGCGCGCGGCTCTGCCCGTCCCCTTGGAGCAGCCGCAGGGGATGGTCCGGGGCGGCACCGCCTACCTCTCGGGCGCCGGCGGCAGGATCGTGGCCTTCGACACGGGCGCGCTGCGGCAGCGGTGGAGCCTGGAGACCGGCGCGGTCCGCACCTCCGTGCCGGCCGCCGACGAGCGGTATGTGTACGTCACCGCGCCCGACGGACGGCTGCTCGCCGTGGACGCGAGGGCGGGGCGGCTGGCCGGACAGACCGCGGCGCGACTAGGGAGGCACGGGGACCGGGTGCCCCCGTCGCTGCCGGCGCCGGTGGTCGAGGGCGGGCGGGTGTATGCCGCGGCGCCGGACGGGACCGTGTTCGCCGTGGACGGGCGCGACCCGGCGGGCTGGTAGGCGGTCTCAGCCAGGGCGTCACGGCGGGCCGAGGACCAGGGCGTCACGGCGGGCCGAGGAAACGGGTGAGGGCCGCCGCCGTGAGGTCGTGAGATCACGGGGCGGCCCTCGGCCGTGTGTGTCGTCGTCGTGGCTTCCGGCTGCGGGTCGGCCCGGCTTGGGTCGGCTCGGGTCGGCTCGGGTCAGCCCAGCTTGGAGATGTCCCGGACCGCGCCCTTGTCGGCGCTCGTCGCCATGGCCGCGTAGGCCTTCAGCGCCGCGGACACCTTGCGGTCGCGGTTCTTCGGCGCGTAACGGCCGTTCAGGGCCTGCTCGCGGCGGGCGAGTTCGGTGCTGTCGACGAGGAGCTCGATGGAGCGGTTGGGGATGTCGATGCGGATGCGGTCGCCGTCCTCGACCAGGGCGATGGTGCCGCCGGAGGCCGCCTCCGGGGAGGCGTGGCCGATGGACAGGCCGGAGGTGCCGCCGGAGAAGCGGCCGTCGGTGATCAGGGCGCAGGCTTTGCCCAGGCCGCGGCTCTTCAGGTACGAGGTCGGGTAGAGCATCTCCTGCATGCCGGGGCCGCCCTTGGGGCCCTCGTAGCGGATGACGACGACGTCGCCCTCCTTGACCTGCTTGGTGAGGATCTTCTCGACGGCCTCCTCCTGCGACTCGCAGACCACCGCCGGGCCCTCGAAGGTCCAGATGGACTCGTCGACGCCGGCCGTCTTCACCACGCAGCCGTCGACGGCGAGGTTGCCGCGCAGCACGGCGAGGCCGCCGTCCTTGGAGTAGGCGTGCTCGACCGAGCGGATGCAGCCGCTTTCGGCGTCCTCGTCGAGCGACTCCCAGCGCTCGGACTGGGAGAAGGCCTCGGCGGAGCGGACGCAGCCGGGTGCCGCGTGCCACAGCTCCACGGCCTCCGCCGACGGGGAGCCGCCGCGCACGTCCCAGGTCTTCAGCCAGTCGGCCAGCGACGGGCTGTGGACGGAGTGCACGTCCTCGTTGAGCAGGCCCGCGCGGTGCAGTTCGCCGAGGAGGGCGGGGATGCCGCCGGCGCGATGCACGTCCTCCATGTAGTACGTGCGGTCCTTGGCGACGTTCGGGGCGACCTTGGCCAGGCAGGGCACGCGGCGGGAGAGGGCGTCGATCTCGGTGAGGCCGAAGGGGACCTCCGCCTCCTGGGCGGCGGCCAGCAGGTGCAGGATCGTGTTGGTGGAGCCGCCCATGGCGATGTCCAGGGCCATGGCGTTCTCGAAGGCCTGGAAGGTGGCGATGCTGCGCGGCAGGACCGACTCGTCGTCGTGCTCGTAGTAGCGGCGGGTGAGGTCCATCACCGTGTGGGCCGCGCGGACGTAGAGGTCCTTGCGGGCGGTGTGGGTGGCGAGGACCGAGCCGTTGCCGGGGAGGGACAGGCCCATCGCCTCGGTCAGGCAGTTCATCGAGTTGGCGGTGAACATGCCGGAGCAGGAGCCGCAGGTGGGGCAGGCGTTCTCCTCGATGCGCAGCACGTCCGCGTCGGAGACGTTCTCGTTGGCGGCCTCGACCATGGCGTCGACCAGGTCCAGCGTGCGGACCGTGCCGTCGACCAGGGTGGCGCGGCCGGACTCCATCGGGCCGCCGGAGACGAACACCGTGGGGATGTTCAGGCGCAGGGCCGCGTTGAGCATGCCCGGGGTGATCTTGTCGCAGTTGGAGATGCAGATCAGGGCGTCGGCGCGGTGGGCCTCCACCATGTACTCCACGCTGTCCGCGATCATGTCGCGGGACGGGAGCGAGTACAGCATGCCGCCGTGGCCCATCGCGATGCCGTCGTCCACGGCGATGGTGTTGAACTCGCGGGGGATGCCGCCGGCCTCCTTCACCGCCTCGCTGACGATGCGGCCGACCGGGGCCAGGTGGGTGTGGCCGGGCACGAACTCGGTGAAGCTGTTGGCGACGGCGACGATCGGCTTCCGCCCGATGTCCGCACCGGGTACACCCGAGGCACGCATAAGGGCGCGGGCGCCCGCCATGTTGCGGCCGTGGGTGACTGTGCGGGACCTCAGTTCGGGCATCGTCGCTCGCTCCTTCAGACCTTCTGCGAAGAGTGCGGACCGGACAGGTCCGGCTGTGTCGAGCGTACGCCGGTCATCCAGAGGGCGGGACAAGGTGTCCGGAATGCGGGATGCATATCTCAGTTCTCCCGGTCCCCCGGGGCTCGGTTCCCCGGGTCCCCCGGGGCCGGCGGTCCCGCGTCCGCGTCGGCGTTCAGGGCCCGGTGAGGTGCCCCTGCACCACGGGGGCCACGCGCCGGATGATCTGCTCCGGGTCCGCCGAGGCCAGCGGCTCCACCTTGATCACATAGCGGATCATCGCGACGCCGACGAGCTGCGCCGCGGCCAGCTCGGCGCGCAGCTCCGCGTCCGGCAGGTCGACCCGGGCGGCGATGTGGCGCAGCAACTGGCCGGCGACCAGGCGGCGGAAGACGGCGGCCGCGGCCTCGTTGTTCATGGCCGAGCGGACGATGGCCAGCAGCGGGGCCCGGGTCACCGGGTTCTCCCAGAGCCCGAGCAGGATCCGGGTCATCCGCTCGCCGGCCTCCTCGATGGGGCCGGTGACCACCGCGTCCCGCATCGCCAGGGCGGGCGCGAAGGCGACCTCCACCGCGGCCTCGAACACCTGCTCCTTGGTGCCGAAGTAGTGGTGCACCAGTGCTGAGTCCACACCGGCGGCCTTGGCGATGCCCCGTACGGACGCCTTCTCGTAACCGCGTTCGGAGAAGACCTCGCGGGCCGCGTCGAGGATGCGGTCGCGGGTGTCGGCGGACTCGGTGCGCGGGGGGCGGCCGCGGCGGCGGGCCGCTCCCTTGGCGCCGCCGGGCGTGTCCGCGTCGCCGCCGGGCGCGGTGAGGCCGGTCACGAGTGCGGCACCCCTGCCGGTGAGCAGGCGGAGGCCAGGTGCAGGCGGGTGAAGGCCAGCGCCTCCGCCAGGTCGGCCTCGCGCTCGGCGCTGGACATGGCGCGGCGGGTGTTGACCTCGATCACCACATGGCCGTCGAAGCCGGTGCGGCCGAGGTGCTCCAGTACCTCGGCGCAGGGCTGGGTGCCGCGGCCGGGGACCAGGTGCTCGTCCTTGGCGGAGCCGCGGCCGTCGGCGAGGTGGACATGGCCGAGGCGGTCGCCCATGCGGTCCAGCATCTGCAGGGCGTCGGTGCGGGCGGTCGCGGCGTGGCTGAGGTCGATGGTGAAGTGGCGGTAGTCGTCCTTGGTGACGTCCCAGTCGGGGGCGTAGGCGAGCATCTCGCGGTCGCGGTAGCGCCAGGGGTACATGTTCTCCACGGCGAACTTCACATCCGTCTCGTTCGCCATCCGCCAGATGCCCTCCACGAAACCCCGGGAGTACTGCCGCTGCCAGCGGAACGGGGGATGCACCACGACGGTGCTCGCGCCCAGCTTCTCGGCGGCCGCCTGCGCCCGCTGGAGCTTGGTCCACGGGTCGGTGGACCACACCCGCTGGGTGATGAGCAGGCAGGGGGCGTGCACGGCGAGGATCGGGATGCGGTGGTAGTCGCTGAGCCGCCGCAGCGCCTCGATGTCCTGGCTGACCGGGTCGGTCCACACCATGACCTCGACGCCGTCGTATCCGAGCCGCGCCGCGATCTCGAAGGCCGTCGCCGTGGACTCCGGATAGACGGAGGCCGTCGACAGGGCGACCTTCGCATCCGGGACGCGCACGAGGGGCTTGGCCATGAGGGACAGGTTACGGGGTGGCATCGGGTGGGGGCCGGGCGCCCGATCACCCTTGTGGCGGACGCCATAAGGGGCCGTCCTCGGGCCGGCCACCCCCTGATCCAAGGTCCGCCTGATGTGATCCAGGGGGCGCAGGCCGTGATCCGACGGGCCGCCGGCCCTGGTCCCGAGGGCTGATCCCAACGGGCCTCCGGCCGTTGATCCGCCGGGCCTGGGTGTCCGCCCGGCACTCCCCCAGCCTTCGGCCGCGGGACCCCCAGAGCACGCACCGGACGCCGCGGAGCCCGCCCTCCGGGCGGACGACGCGACTTCGCGGACACCCCCTAGAGCCACCTAGCCCTGATCCATGTGGTCCAGGCGCCGCAGGATCACGCCCTCGCGGAGGGCCCATGGGCAGATTTCCAGGCGTTCCACGCCGAAGAGGTCCATCGCGGCCTCCGCGACCAGGGCGCCCGCGAGCAGCTGCCCGGCCCGGCCCTCGGAGACGCCGGGGAGCTCGGCGCGCTCGGCGGCGGTCATCCCGGACAGCCGCGGCACCCAGTTCTCCAGGGACTCCCGCTTCAGCTCGCGCTGCACGTACAGCCCCTCGGCGGAGCGGGCGGCGCCGGCGAGCCGGGCGAGCTGCTTGAACGTCTTGGAGGTGGCCACCACGTGGTCGGGGGCGCCCAGGCGGCTGAAGTCGCCGACGGTGCGGGCGATCTCGGTGCGCACATGGCGCCGCAGGGCACGGACGTCGTCCGGTGCGGGCGGGTCGCCGGGCAGCCAGGCGGCGGTGAGGCGGCCGGCGCCCAGCGGCAGCGACACCGCGGCGTCGGGCTCCTCGTCCATGCCGTAGGCGATCTCCAGGGAGCCGCCGCCGATGTCGATGACCAGCAGCTTGCCCGCGGACCAGCCGAACCAGCGGCGGGCGGCGAGGAAGGTCAGCCGGGCCTCCTCCTCACCCGTGAGCACCTGGAGCTCGACGCCGGTCTCCTGACGCACCCGGTCGAGCACCTCGTCGGCGTTGACCGCGTCGCGCACCGCGGAGGTGGCGAACGGCAGCAGGTCCTCGACGCCCTTGTCCTCCGCGGCGGTCAGGGCGTCCTGGATGACGGAGACCAGCCGCTCCACGCCGGCGGAGCCGATCGCCCCGTCGCCGTCGAGGAGCTGGGCGAGGCGGAGTTCCGCCTTGTGCGAGTGCGCGGGCAGCGGGCAGGCACCGGGGTGCGCGTCCACCACCAGCAGGTGCACCGTGTTCGAACCGACGTCGAGGACACCAAGTCTCATATACGGAACGCTACTGCCCACGGCGGTGCGGAGTCGCGGTCCGGGCGACTTACCCTGGACGGGTGCCAAAGACGAAAAAGGCGAAGGACGCGAAATCGCCCAAGAAGGACAAGCGAGCCCAGAAGACCGCGGCGCCTGCGGTTCCTGCGGCCGAGCCCCCCGTGGACGACGAGAAGGGGCTCGACTTCGCTCGCGCCTGGGTGGAGTTTCCTGATCCGGCGGACGACGAGCAGGTCTTCCGCTGCGATCTGACATGGCTGACCTCTCGCTGGAACTGCATCTTCGGCAGCGGCTGCCAGGGCATCCAGGCCGGCCGCGCGGACGACGGGTGCTGCACCCTGGGTGCCCACTTCTCGGACGAGGACGACGAGAAGCGGGTCGCCGAGCATGTGGCACGTCTCACACCGGACATCTGGCAGCACCACGCCGAGGGCACCAGGAACGGCTGGGTGTCCGTGGACGAGGACGGCGACCGCCAGACCCGCCCCTACCAGGGCTCCTGCATCTTCCAGAACCGGCCGGGCTTCCCCGGCGGCATGGGCTGCTCGCTGCACATCCTCGCCCTGAAGGAGGGCCGCGAGCCGCTGGAGACCAAGCCGGACGTGTGCTGGCAGCTGCCGATCCGGCGCACCTACGACTGGATCGACCGCCCCGACGACACCCGGGTACTGCAGGTGTCGATCGGCGAGTACGACCGGCGCGGCTGGGGGCCGGGCGGTCATGACCTGCACTGGTGGTGCACCTCGGCGACCTCGGCGCACGGCGCGGGCGAGCCGGTGTACGTCTCCTACCGGGCCGAACTGACCGAGCTGATGGGCAAGGCCGGCTACGACCGGCTGGTCGAGCTGTGCGAGGAGCGCCTGGCCTCGCAGCTGCCCCTGCTGGCACCCCACCCGGCGGACCCGCCGCTGGAGCCCGCGACCGATCCGGCGCAGAGCACTGAGCTCCGGAACACCGACCCCCAAGCCTGATGTGACGCCGTCGCCTCGTGCTCGCAGGGCCGTGACGGCGTCAGGGCGTCTGATCCGGGGTGCCGGCATCGTCCGACGGCGGCACCGGGTCCGTGGGGACGTCGTCGGCCGGATCGCCGGTGCCCGGCTCGGGGTCCGGGGAGGTCGCGGGCGGCTCGCTCGGTTCGGGCTCCGACGGCGAAGGGCTCGTCGGGTCCGGTTCCGGGTCCGAGGAGGACGGCGGCGGGCTGCTGGGCGTGCCCGGGTGGGAGGTGCCCGGCCCGCCGGGGTGGCCGGGATGCGATCCGGTCGGCGTCGAGGGGGCGGAGGGGCTGGGGACGGGGCCGTAGCCGTCGATGGTGACGACCACGCCCGCCGGGGCGATCGCCACCCGCGCGCTCCAGTGGCCGGACGGCTCGCGCAGCTGGTCGACGTACACCTTGATCGTCAGGGACTCGCCGGGCTGGAGCAGGCCCGAGGACTGGCTGAGGTAGAGCCAGGACGCCCCGGTCGACGCAGACCAGCGCACGGGGACGGTGCCGGTGGCGGTGAGGGTGATCAGCGTGGTGTCGCCGCTGTGTCCGGCCGTGACGTCCAGCGCGGCCGCCCCCTGCTGCCCGGTGCCCGTGACGTCGACGACCTCCACGGACACGTCCGCCTTCGCCTCCTTGTCCTTCTTGCCGAAGCGCGCGCCGGGCTGGGTGCTGGCGTTGCCGGCGTTCTCGTAGCCGCCCGCTCCCTCGCCGTCCAGGTCGACGGGGCCGTCCGCCTCCCGCGCGGAGGCCGAGCGGCCGTCCTGCGCCTCGCCCACGGGGGTGCCCCGGTAGGCGGCCCACAGGGCGAGCACCGGCGCGGCGACGACGGTGGCCACCACGGTCGTGGTGACCGCGCGGGCGCGCAGCCGGTCCCGGCGGGCCGCGCGGTCCTTGGGGTCCATGGGGAAGCCGCGCCGGTCGAAGCGGGGTGCGGCGGTGCGTCCGCGCGGGTGGTGCGCCATGGCGGCGTGCAGCGCCGCGGTGGGCGCGGGCAGCACGGGCAGGGCGTCGGGGGTGACCGTGGTGCCGGGCCAGCGGCCGGGGATGGCCCGCTCGGCGGTACGGCGGCAGCGGGGGCAGTCGTCGACGTGCCGGACCAGCTCGCGGCGCACGGCGCTGCTGAGCACCAGCTGGTGATCGCCGGTGAGATGCGCTACGCCCGGACAGCTGCCGGTCTCGACGACGGCGAGCGCCGCCCGGGTGCGCTCCACCTCGCAGGCCGCCGAGGCGAGCAGATCGTGCGCGGCGGCCGGTTCCATGCCGAGCACGGCGGCCACCTCGCCGGCGCCGAGCTTGTGCCGCACGGCCAGCTCCAGCGCCTCGCGCTGCTCCGGGGTGGTGCCGGCGGCCTCCGGCCACGCCAGCAGCGCCAGTTCGCGCCGGCGCTGCTCCTGGACCTCCTCGGAGACGGGCGGCGCGGAGGCGGTGCGGGCCGGGCGGGCCGGGCGCGGCCGGCCGGTACGGCCCGCGGCGTGCGTGGTCTGACGTTTCTGCTTGGCCTCGGTCAGCTTGCACAGGCAGGCCCAGCGGGCTAGCGCGTACAGCCAGGCCTTGCGCTCGCCGGGGGCGTCGGGGACGTGCCGGCCGCGGCGCTCGGCGACGGCGAGGACATCGGCGAGGGCGGCGGTCGCCGCGTCGTGATCGCACAGCACGGACAGGCAGTAGGTGAACAGCCCGTCCAGGTACGGCTCGTACGGCGCGGGCGGCCGCTTCGCGAGTGCGCGAGCGGCCCCACGGTCACGCACCTCGCGGTGCGCCCGGTGTGCGCCGGTCGTGCGGGTCGAGGTCTCCGGGCCACTGCTCATCATTCGGCGACCGTAGGGGGCCTCGGGCGGCCCCTTCCGGAGGGCTGCGCTCTTTTAATCCATACGGGTGAAACGATCCCTCAATTGACGACGGAAACCTTGGCGCTCAACGGATGGGACGATTTTTCAGCCGGTTCCCGGCGCACTCCCGGCGCGTTTCCGGGCGCTCTTCCCACGAGTTCCCAGCGTGCGCCCGGGATGCCCTCGGTGCGGGGCGCGCGGGTGCCGGACGCCGCCCGGCGCCGGGGCCGGGGCCGGACGCCGCCCGCTGTCAGAGGCGGCCTATACCTTGTGCGCATGGCTGCCCGCACCAAGACCACCAAGGACCGCCCGTCCTACCGCTGCACCGAGTGCGGCTGGCAGACGGCCAAGTGGCTCGGCCGCTGCCCCGAGTGCCAGGCCTGGGGCACCGTCGAGGAGTACGGCGCGCCCGCGGTCCGGACGACCACGCCCGGCCGGGTCACCACCTCCGCCCTCCCCATCGGCCAGGTCGACGGACGGCAGGCCGCCGCCCGGTCCACGGGCGTGCCGGAGCTGGACCGGGTGCTCGGCGGCGGGCTGGTCCCCGGCGCGGTGGTGCTGGTGGCGGGCGAGCCCGGCGTCGGCAAGTCCACGCTGCTGCTGGACGTCGCGGCCAAGTCGGCGAGCGAGGAGCACCGCACGCTGTATGTGACGGGCGAGGAGTCGGCGAGCCAGGTCCGGCTGCGCGCCGACCGCATCCACGCCATCGACGACCACCTCTACCTCGCCGCCGAGACGGATCTTGCCGCGGTGCTCGGCCACTTGGACGCGGTGAAGCCGTCGCTGCTGATCCTGGACTCGGTGCAGACGGTCGCCTCCCCGGAGATCGACGGCGCCCCGGGCGGCATGGCGCAGGTGCGCGAGGTGGCCGGGGCGCTGATCCGCGCCTCCAAGGAGCGCGGGATGTCCACGCTGCTGGTGGGGCATGTCACCAAGGACGGCGCGATCGCGGGCCCCCGCCTGCTGGAGCACCTGGTCGACGTGGTGCTGCACTTCGAGGGCGACCGGCACGCCCGGCTGCGCCTGGTCCGCGGCGTCAAGAACCGCTACGGCACCACCGACGAGGTCGGCTGCTTCGAACTGCACGACGAGGGCATCACGGGCCTCGCGGACCCGAGCGGACTTTTCCTGACCCGTCGTGACGAACCGGTCCCCGGCACCTGCCTGACGGTCACCCTCGAGGGCCGCCGCCCGCTGGTCGCCGAAGTGCAGGCGCTCACCGTCGACTCGCAGATCCCCTCCCCCCGGCGCACCACCTCCGGCCTGGAGACCTCACGTGTGTCGATGATGCTGGCGGTGCTGGAACAGCGCGGCCGGATCAGCGCCTTGGGCAAAAGGGACATCTACTCCGCGACGGTCGGCGGCGTGAAGCTCTCCGAGCCGGCCGCGGACCTGGCCGTGGCGCTCGCCCTGGCCTCCGCCGCCAGCGACACTCCGCTGCCGAAGAACCTGGTCGCGATCGGCGAGGTGGGACTCGCGGGCGAGGTGAGACGCGTCACGGGCGTGCAGCGCAGGCTCGCCGAGGCACACCGCCTGGGCTTCACACATGCCCTGGTGCCGGGCGATCCGGGCAGGATTCCGGCCGGTATGAAGGTTCTGGAAGTCGCGGACATAGGGGACGCTCTGCGCGTCCTTCCGCGCTCCCGTCGGCGAGAGGCCCCACGGGAGGCGGAGGACCGCCGGTAGACTTTTCCCAGGTCTCGCCCGTCCGTACGAACCGAGTGCGCGAAACGGGGGCGCCCCAGAACCTGCGACCGGAGGAGTGCAGTGGCAGCCAACGACCGGGCAGCAGCTCCCGGAAAGTCCGGCGGGAGTGCCGGTTCCGAGGGCCTGATGCGCGCCTCGCTGAGCGCCGTGGCACCCGGCACGGCGCTGCGTGACGGCCTGGAGCGGGTACTCCGCGGCAACACGGGCGGTCTGATCGTGCTCGGCTCCGACAAGACCGTCGAGGCGCTGTGCACGGGCGGTTTCGTCCTGGATGTCGAGTTCACCGCGACCCGGCTGCGCGAGCTGTGCAAGCTCGACGGCGGCATCGTGCTGTCCTCGGACCTGTCGAAGATCCTGCGGGCCGGCGTCCAGCTGGTCCCCGACCCCACCATCCCGACCGAGGAGACCGGCACCCGGCACCGCACCGCCGACCGGGTCTCCAAGCAGGTCGGCTTCCCGGTGGTCTCGGTCTCCCAGTCGATGCGCCTGATCGCCCTCTACGTCGACGGCCAGCGCCGTGTCCTGGAGGACTCCGCGGCGATCCTGTCCCGCGCCAACCAGGCGCTGGCCACCCTGGAGCGCTACAAGCTCCGCCTCGACGAGGTGGCCGGCACGCTGTCGGCGCTGGAGATCGAGGACCTGGTGACCGTCCGGGACGTCTCGGCGGTCGCCCAGCGCCTGGAGATGGTGCGCCGCATCGCCACCGAGATCGCCGAGTACGTGGTCGAGCTGGGCACCGACGGGCGGCTCCTCGCACTCCAGCTGGACGAGCTGATCGCCGGGGTCGAACCCGAGCGCGAACTGGTCGTGCGGGACTACGTCCCCGAGCCCACGGCGAAGCGCTCCCGCACGGTCGAGGAGGCGCTGAACGAGCTGGACGCGCTCACCCATGCGGAACTGCTCGAACTGCCGACGGTGGCGCGGGCGCTGGGGTACACGGGGTCGCCGGAGGCGCTGGACTCCGTGGTGTCCCCGCGGGGCTTCCGGCTGCTGGCCAAGGTCCCGCGTCTGCCGGGGGCGATCATCGACCGGCTGGTCGAACACTTCGGTGGCCTGCAGAAGCTGCTGGCTGCGAGCGTCGATGATCTTCAGACGGTCGACGGCGTCGGTGAGGCGCGTGCGCGCAGCGTCCGCGAGGGCCTGTCGCGCCTCGCGGAGAGCTCGATCCTGGAGCGCTACGTCTAGGGTGCGTGCGGTTTCCTACGCGGCTGCGGGCCGGTGGGGGCTGATCGCGCAGTTCCGCGCGCCCCTGGGTCAGCTGCAGTCACCCCGCTCCGCAGCTGCGGGCGGTCGCACCCACCTCGCTGCGGGCATTCGTGCCGCCTGGGGCGATGGGGTCCCCCCGCTCGAGCGAAGCCGAACGTGGGGGAGGGTGGGGGCAGCGGCACCCCTACAGCGGGGCTAGCGCCACCCACCCCCCGCCAGCACCCGCACCGGGTACCGCTAGTCCGCCTCCAGCACGAACGACGTCTGCACCTTCTTGAACCCGGGCGCCTTCGCCTCCACCAAGTAAGTCCCCGGCTTCGCCGATCCCCCCTTCGGCGTCGCACACTCCGGCTCACTCGGCTTCCGGTCCCACTTCACCGTGTAGGAGATCGCATCCCCCGCCGGCACCCGGAACACCAGATGCCCCGCCCCCTTGGGGCAGTCGTCCGACGCCCAGAACGCATCGTCGTCATCGTCGCCGGCCTGAGTGACCGTCAACACCGCACTCTCCGGCCCGAGATCGACCTTGCAGTCACTCCCCGACACATTCCGCGCGGTCAGCAGGAACGTCGGCTTCTCCCCCGGCGCATACGTGTTCCGGACACTCCGCAGGCTGAACCGCACCGCAGACGGCGTGCAGTTGGGCAGGCCGGCCCCCGACCCGGCCGGCAGCGCATCCCCCGCACCGACCCCGGCCGACGTACCCCCTTCGGAGCCGCCTCCGGCGCTCCCTCCGGCACCCGTGCCGTCGCCGGAGCCTCCCCCGGCTCCCCCGGTGTCACCGTTCGCCCCGTCGTCCCCCGACCCGGACGAACCCCCGGAGCCACCGCCCTCCGACTCGTCCCGCCCGCCCGGTGCCTGGCTGATCGCCGGCCCGGAACCGGACGGCCCCGGAGTGATGGACGGCGCGGGATTCTTGCCGTTGGCCCCGTTGTCACGGTTACCCCCGCCCGAGTCGCCCAGGTTGACGACGACCCAGGTGATCAGCAGCGCCAACAGCAGTAGCACAGACAGCAGTACGACCCTCCGTCGCCAGTAGATGGAGGAGGGAAGCGGCCCGACCGGATTGCGCAGAGATCCCACGGCGCAAACTGTACGAGAGATCAGCGCGTTGACTGGCCCCACCCGCCGCTGAGATCCGCAACTTTTCCAGATCATCATTCCGGAACTCGCCCTGCCGGCCCTGTCTTTGGTCGGGCCGCACACCTGACGATCGCAGGGTGTGACCGAACCGCCGCCGTGCCTACGGTCGGTGACCATGGACTTCGTGGACAGCGGCTCCACCGCGACATCACCGACTACGCGCACGGCACCCCGGACTGGGTGCGGCAGCGGCTGGGACAGGCACCGAGGCCGGGCTGCCGGTCTTCGTCGCCCTGTTCGTCCTCGCCTGGTGGCGGGCCCGCCGCGCCGGCCACCACGCCTTCGCGATCGCGGCCCTTGCACCCTTGGCCACGGCTGTGGCGTAGGTGTGCAGTGAGGCGCTGAAGGCCGTGGTCGCGCAGGAGCGAGTGCCGGCCCGGCGAGGGCCGCCCAGAGCAGCGCCGCCCGGCCGGGCGGGGCGGGGCGGAGACGTTCCATGCCGCCGACGCCACAAGCCGGCGGCGGCACGGCACTGCTGCCGATCGTCAGGTACCGGACACCGCCTCGGACGGGAAACCGCACCCATACGCACCGCCGCATGTACCCGACCGGCCCCCTTCGGCATGGCAGGATCGACGGGTCATGACTGCTCCCACGAAGCCCCCGTACGGCGGCACCGCCGATTCCGCGTCCGAGCGCGCTCTTGGCGAGCCGCTGCACTCCCCCGTGATCGAATGGTTCGACGAGCACGCCCGTGACCTGCCATGGCGGCGCCCGGAGGCCGGCGCGTGGGGGGTGATGGTCAGTGAGTTCATGTTGCAGCAGACCCCGGTGAACCGGGTCCTGCCCGTCTACGAGCAGTGGCTGGCCCGCTGGCCGCGCCCCGCCGACCTCGCGGCGGAGGCGCCCGGCGAGGCGGTGCGCGCCTGGGGCCGGCTCGGCTATCCGCGGCGCGCGCTGCGGCTGCACGGCGCGGCCGTCGCCATAGCGGAACGGCACGGCGGCGACGTGCCGTCCGACCACGCCCAGCTGCTTGCGCTGCCCGGCATCGGCGAGTACACGGCGGCCGCCGTGGCGTCGTTCGCCTACGGGCAGCGGCACCCGGTGCTGGACACCAATGTGCGGCGGGTGTTCGCCCGTGCGGTCACCGGGGTGCAGTACCCCCCGAACGCCACCACCGCCGCCGAACGCCGGCTGGCCCGGGCGCTGCTGCCCGAGGACGAGGCGACCGCCGCGCGGTGGGCCGCCGCCTCCATGGAGCTGGGCGCGCTGGTGTGCACGGCGAAGAACGAGGCCTGCCACCGCTGCCCGATCGCCACGCAGTGCGCCTGGCGGCTGGCGGGCAAGCCGGCGCACGAGGGTCCGCCGCGCCGGGGCCAGACCTACGCCGGGACGGACCGTCAGGTGCGGGGCCGGCTGCTGGCGGTGCTGCGGGAGGCGCACGGCCCGGTGCCGCAGTCGGCGCTGGACCGGGTGTGGCACGAGCCGGTGCAGCGGGCCCGCGCCCTGGACGGTCTGGTCGCGGACGGTCTGGTGGAGCCGCTGCCGGGCGGCCTGTACCGGCTGCCCGTCGCCTGACACGCCGGCAGTGCCCGCCTGACGCACGGGCAGCGCCGCCTGCCGCACCGGTAGGGCCGCCTGCCGCACCGGCAGTGCACTGTCACCTCGGGCGTCACTCCCGGCACGGAATCAAACGCCCGAATCACCCATAACAGCACCAATCGAAGCGCCGATTTACCCGCTTCCTCCTTCCGTTACACAACCGACGGACAGCCGAGGGCTGCCCGCAGGCTGTCTCGCACAGGCCCGTGACAACCCCTCCGTAGCTTCATTTGCGCGCCCCGCCGAGGGGCGCGCAGACCACGGAAACACAGGCAGTGCACCGGCCCGTACGGGGCGGGCCGGAAAACGGGGAGCAGGAGGCGGTTCACGATGGCGCAGGGCGAGGTGCTCGAGTTCGAGGAGTACGTCCGCACGCGGCAGGACGCGCTGCTGCGCAGCGCCCGCCGCCTGGTCCCGGACCCGGTGGACGCGCAGGACCTGCTGCAGACGGCGCTGGCCCGCACCTACGGCCGCTGGGAGACCATAGAGGACAAGCGCCTCGCCGACGCCTACCTGCGCCGCGTCATGATCAACACGCGGACCGAGTGGTGGCGGGCCCGCAAGCTGGAGGAGGTGCCGACCGAGCAGCTCCCGGACGCCAGCGTGGACGACGCCACCGAGCAGCACGCCGACCGCGCCCTGCTCATGGACGTACTGAAGGTGCTCGCCCCGAAGCAGCGCAGTGTCGTGGTGCTGCGACACTGGGAGCAGATGTCCACGGAGGAGACGGCCGCCGCACTCGGCATGTCGGCCGGAACGGTCAAGAGCACGCTGCACCGGGCGCTCGCCCGGCTCCGCGAGGAGCTGGAGGCGCGCGAGTCGGACGCACGCGCGCTGGAGCGTGAGGAGCGGGAGCGTTGCGCGGCCTGACCGGCGCGGGGTCCCAGCGGGCCCGGGAGACCGCACAGGCGGCGGGTACGGCGACGGCCGTGCTCGCCGCCCTCGGGCTTTTCGCCGCGGGCTGCGGCACCGGCGGCACCGGCACCCGGGACGAGGGCCCGGCGCGCGCCGAGGCGGACGCGGTGCCGAGCGCCAGCGCCGCGGCCGACGCCGGCGACGGCACCCCCGACCGGGTGGACCCGGTCCGGCTGATCAAGAACGACCCGGCGGTCTCGGCGGAGGTCAAGCGGGACCTCAAGCCGTGCGTCGCCGACGAGTACCCGGTCGACGTCTCCTACGGCAATCTGACCGGCGGTTCCGCCGACGACGTCGTGATCAACGTGCTGACCTGCGGGGACGCCGTGGGGGTCGGCTCGTATGTGTATCGCCTCGAGGGCGGCAGGTACCGCAATGTGTTCACGGCCGAGGAGCCTCCGGTGTACGCGGAGATCGACCGGGGGGACCTGGTGGTGACCAAGCAGGTGTACGACCCGGGCGACCCGGTGTCGAGCCCGTCCGGGGAGAACGTGATCACCTACCGCTGGGCCTCGGGACGCTTCACCGAGGAGTACCGCACGCACAACGACTACGGCAAGGTGGCCGGCCAGGAGCCGACCCCGGTGCCCGAAGGCTGAGACTGACCCATGGCAGACCAGACCCATGTGCTGTTCGTCGAGGACGACGACGTCATCCGCGAGGCCACCCAGCTCGCCCTGGAGCGGGACGGCTTCGCCGTCACCGCGATGCCCGACGGGCTGTCGGGGCTGGAGGCGTTCCGGGCGAACCAGCCGGACATCGCGCTGCTCGACGTGATGGTCCCCGGCCTGGACGGCGTGAGCCTGTGCCGGCGCATCCGCGACGAGTCGATGGTCCCGGTGATCATGCTGTCGGCCCGCGCCGACTCCATCGATGTCGTCCTCGGTCTGGAGGCGGGCGCCGACGACTATGTGACCAAGCCGTTCGACGGTGCCGTGCTGGTGGCCCGGATCCGGGCGGTGCTGCGGCGCTTCGAGCGGGCCGGCGGCGGCCGCGAGGCGCGGGACGCCGCGGACGACGGCGGGGTGCTGGCCTTCGGGGAGCTGGAGATCGACACCGAGGGCATGGAGGTGCGCCGGGCCGGGGAGCCGGTGGCGCTGACCCCGACCGAGATGCGGCTGCTGCTGGAGTTCTCCTCCGCGCCGGGCACCGTGCTCTCCCGCGACAAGCTGCTGGAACGGGTGTGGGAGTACGGCTGGGGCGGCGACACCCGGGTCGTCGATGTGCATGTGCAACGGCTGCGGACGAAGATCGGCCAGGACCGCATCGAGACGGTGCGGGGCTTCGGTTACAAGCTGAAGGCCTGAGCGGACGGATGCGGGGGCGACGTCGGGGGCGGCTGTGCCGCCTGGTGGCCGCGGGTGTGGAGCGACTGGGTCTCGGGGCCGGGCTGCGCTGGAAGCTGAGCGCGGCCATCGCGCTGGTCGGCACCCTGGTGGCGGTCGTGCTGAGCCTGGTCGTGCACAACGCGGCCCGGGTCTCGATGCTGGACAACGCCCGGGATCTGGCCGACGAGCGGATCATGGTCGCGCAGCGCAACTACGAGCTGTCCGGGCGGCTGAACTTCCCCAACACCAAGATCAACGACCCGGAGCTGCCGGACGAGCTGCGGGAGAAGGTCGAGGCGGGGCGCCGGGCCACCTATGTGGCCGACCGGCCGGGCGGCACGCCGGACATATGGGCGGCCGTGCCGCTGAAGAACGGCCAGGTGATGTCGCTGCACTCGGGCTTCACCGACCGCAGCTCCGACATCCTCAAGGACCTCGACCAGGCCCTGCTGATCGGCTCCATCGCGGTCGTCCTCGGCGGCAGCGCGCTCGGGGTGCTGATCGGCGGGCATCTGTCGCGCCGGCTGCGCAAGGCGGCGGCCGCCGCGGGCCGGGTCGCCAAGGGCGAGACGGATGTGCGGGTGCGCGAGGCCATCGGCGGAGTCGTGCGCGACGAGACCGACGACCTGGCCAGCGCGGTGGACGCCATGGCGGAGGCGCTGCAGCAGCGGCTGGAGGCCGAGCGCCGGGTCACCGCCGACATCGCGCACGAGCTGCGCACCCCGGTGACCGGACTGCTCACGGCCGCGGAACTGCTGCCGCCGGGCCGGCCGACCGAGCTGGTGCTGGACCGGGCCAAGGCGATGCGCACCCTGGTCGAGGACGTGCTGGAGGTGGCCCGGCTGGACGGCGCCTCGGAGCGGGCGGAGCTGCAGGACATCCTGCTCGGTGAGTTCGTCACCCGGCGGGTGGCGGCGCGGGAACCCGGTGTCACCGTGCACGTGGTGCACGAGTCGGAGGTCACCACCGATCCGCGGCGCCTGGAGCGCGTGCTGTTCAATCTGCTCTCCAACGCCGCCCGGCACGGCAGACCGCCCATCGAGGTCACCGTCGAGGGCCGGGTGATCCGGGTCCGCGACCACGGCCCCGGATTCCCGGAGGACCTGCTGGCCGAGGGCCCGAGCCGCTTCCGCACCGGCAGCAAGGACCGGGCGGGCCGGGGTCACGGCCTGGGCCTGACCATCGCGGCCGGGCAGGCCCGGGTGCTGGGCGCCCGGCTGACCTTCCGCAACGTCCGCCCGGCCGGGGCGCCGGAGGGCGTACCGGCCGAGGGCGCGGTCGCCGTGCTGTGGCTGCCGGAGCACGCGCCCACGGACACGGGCAGCTACCCGATGCTGATGTGAGCCCGCCTGGTGATGTGAGCCCGCCCGGGGATGAGGGCGGCGCCGCGGCCGACGTGCCGGGCGCGGTACTCGGTGGGGGTCAGTCCGGTGCGGGCCTTGAAGCGGGCGGAGAACGTGCCGAAGCTGCTGAAGCCGACCAGATGGCAGATCTCCGTGACGCTGAGACCGGCGACGCGCAGATACTCCTCGGCGCGCTCGATGCGGCGTTGCGTCAGGTACTGGCCGGGGGTCTCGCCGTAGGTCTCCTTGAAGGCGCGCAGGAAGTGGTAGCGGGAGTACCCGGCGTGTGCGGCGACGGCGTCCAGGTCGAGGTCCGGGTCGGCCCGGTCCCGGTCCATCGCGTCCTTGGCCGGCCTCAGCTGCCGCTCCTTGTCCATGGCACCGATGGTGGCACGGGGGTCCGACACCGGCCCCGCGCCGCGAGGAGGCCCCCGCACGTGACGAGCCCCCGGCGGGCAGGGCCGAGGGCTCTTCGCGCGGAAGGGGGGGCGGGCGGTCAGACGGCCTCGCCCACGGAGGCCGGCGCGGGGGCGTCCCCGGGCCGCGCGTCCTTCGGGCCCGCGCCCTTCAGCGGGACCTCCTTGACGAACACGGCCGCCACCAGCGAGATCACCGCGACGAAGGAGCCGAGCAGGAACGCCCCGTGGGTGCCGGAGGACACGGCGTGCTGGTAGGCCTCGCGGGCCGCCTCCGGCAGCTTGGCCAGGCTCGCCGCGTCCAGCTGGGCGGAGTGCTCGGTGATCCGGGAGCTCAGCGCCCCGGCCCGCTCGCCCATGACGTCCTGGACCCGGCTGTTGAACAGCGCGCCCATCACCGCGACACCGAAGGAGGAGCCGAGGGTGCGGAAGAGGGTCGCGGACGAGGAGGCCACGCCCATGTCCTTCATCTCCACGCTGTTCTGCGCGATCAGCATGGTGATCTGCATCAGGCAGCCCATGCCGAAGCCTACGACGGCCATGAAGATCCCTGAGGTGAGCCGGGAGGTGCCGGTGTCCATGGTGGACAGCAGATACAGGCCGGTGATCACCAGGGCGCTGCCGGCCACCGGGAAGATCTTGTAGCGGCCGGTGCTGGTGGTCACCCGGCCCGCGACCATCGAGGTGACCAGCATCGCGCCGAGCATCGGCAGGAGCAGCAGGCCCGAGTTGGTGGCGGAGGCGCCCTGCACGGCCTGCTGGTAGAGCGGCAGGAACAGCGTCGCGCCGAACATCACGAAGCCGGTGATGAAGCCGATGATGGACATCAGGGTGTAGTTGCGGCTGCGGAAGATGTGCAGCGGCAGCACCGGTTCGGCGGCCCGGGCCTGCCAGTACACGAAGCCGATCAGCGCCGCCACACCGATGGCGCACAGTTCCATGATCCGCGCGGAGGTCCAGGCGTACTCGGTGCCGCCCCAGGTGGTGACCAGGACGATCGCGGTGATGCCGACGGTCAGCAGCACGACGCCGAGGTAGTCGATGCCGGCCTCGGACCGCTTCTTCGGCAGGTGCAGCACGGTGGCGACGGCGGCCAGCGCGATCGCGCCGAGCGGCAGGTTGATGTAGAAGGCCCAGCGCCAGCCCCAGTTGTCGGTGATGGTGCCGCCGACCAGCGGGCCGCCGATCATGGCCAGCGCCATCACGGCCGCCATCATGCCCTGGTACTTGCCGCGCTCACGGGGCGGGATCAGGTCGCCGATGATGGCCATGACGCCCACCATCAGACCGCCGGCGCCCAGGCCCTGGATCGCGCGGAAGCCGATCAGCTCGCCCATGTTCTGGGCCATGCCGCTGAGCGCCGAGCCGATCAGGAAGATCACGATGGAGGCCAGGAACGAGCCCTTGCGCCCGTACATGTCGCCGATCTTGCCCCAGACCGGGGTGGAGGCCGCGGTGGCGAGGGTGTAGGCGGTGACCACCCAGGAGAGGTGCTCCAGGCCGCCCAGCTCGCCCACGATCGTCGGCATCGCGGTGCCGATGATCATGTTGTCCAGCATTGCGAGCATCATCGCGATCATCAGCGCGAGCAGGACCACCCGCACACTCCGCGGCTGTTTGCCGCCACCCTGCTGCCCGGCGATGCCCGCCGCCGATGCATCCGTCATCGTCTACCCGCTCCCCCAGTCGTACCTGAGCCGCGCAGCCCTACTTACTTGCCGCCCGGCTAGTTCACTACACTGGAAGCTAAACCCCGAACTAGCCGGGCGTCAAGTAAGTTTTTGGGAGCGCAGGTCGCGTAGGAAGATGGGCGGCACCATGGACGGCACCAAGCAGCGGCGCCGCGGGGACACCCGCCAGCGCATCCAGGACGTGGCGCTCGAACTCTTCGCCGAGCAGGGCTACGAGAAGACCTCCCTGCGCGAGATCGCCGAGCGCCTCGGAGTCACCAAGGCCGCCCTGTACTACCACTTCAAGACCAAGGAAGAGATCCTCGTCAGCATCTTCGAGGACCTCACCCGGCCCGTGGAGGAGCTGGTCGAGTGGGCACGGCAGCAGCCGCGCACCCTGGAGACCAAGCACGAGATCCTGCGCCGCTACAGCGAGGCGCTGAGCGCCGCCGCCCCCCTGTTCCGCTTCATGCAGGAGAACCAGGCCACGATCCGTGAGCTGAGCATCGGCGACATGTTCAAGAACCGCCTGATGGGCCTGCGGGACATACTCCTCGACCCGGAGGCCGAGCTGGTCGACCAGGTGCGCAGCGTCAGCGCCCTGTTCACCCTGCACGCCGGGATGCACGTCCTGCAGGACGTCGAAGGCGACCCCGACGACAAGCGCAAGGCCGTCCTCGAGGTCGCCACCGATCTGATCACCCAGGCGCACCGGGGTGCGCGGGGTTCTTAGGGAGTTGCTCTCCGGCTGACCGCGCCGGTCAGACACCCTTGGCGCGCAGGAACTTCATCGGGTCGATCGCGGAGCCGTAGTTCGGGGTCTTGCGGATCTCGAAGTGCAGGTGCGGACCGCTGGAGTTGCCGGTGTTGCCGGACAGCGCGATCTTCTGGCCGGTCTTGACGACCTGGCCGACCTTCACGTTCACCGAGGACAGGTGGGCGTACTGGGAGTATGTGCCGTTGCCGTGCTTGATGACGATGGCGTTGCCGTACGCGGGACCGTCACCGGCGCCGTTCGGGCCGGCCTTGACGACGGTGCCGCCGTGGGTGGCGTTCACCGGGGTGCCGGTCGGGACGGCGAAGTCCTGACCGCTGTGCTTGCTGGCCCACATGCCGCCGTTCTGGGCGAAGCTCGCGGACAGCTTGTAGTTCTTCACCGGGCTGACCCAGGAAGCGGCCTTCTTCTTGGCGGCGGCCTCGGCCGCCTTCTTGGCCTGGGCGGCCTTCGCGGCCGCGGCCTTCTTGGCAGCGGCCGCCTTCTCGGCCTTCACCGCCTGGGCCTGCGCGGCCTTGGCCTGAGCGGCCGCCTGCGCCTGGACGGCGGTGGCGGCACCGGAAGCGGCCGTGGTGTCGGCGGCTGCCGCGATCCCGGCACCCATCGCGACCGAGCCCGCCAGGCCGGCGGCCAGCACGGCCGCGCGAGTGCGGTTCAGGGACGGACGGAAGGTACGGGACGTGACGCGCTCGAACATCGAAACCTCATGGGGAAGGGGACAGAGGAAAACCACCCGACGCACAGGACCGCGTCTCGGTGGCTGTTCATTGGTAGCCCTTTCGCCCACAACACGGCAAAGGTGTGATCTACGACGGAACCTCGTAGATCTGGGGTGAGATGCACGTCTCTTGACACAGCCCTCTTACGAGGCGAAACCCCCATTTCAGGCTGATCGATCAGAGCTTTGCGTTGAATGTCCGATTTTGATTCGGTAGCTGTACCACTATTCCGGCTAGTACCGGACATATCGCCTGTGGAGCATGTCACCGGAGGGCCTCTTTTAGGACCCCAGAAATGTGGCGCAAGCCTCTAGGCAGCTACCGCCGGGTAACTCTACGGTTCACCTCGCGTCACCCTCGCACACGAACATGCACACGACATGTTGGTAGCGCACGGACGTGAGAGGACACCCCCCATGAAGAGCCGACACACCTGGCTGAACCGCGTACCGGTCACCGCCGTCTCCGCGACCGCCTTAGTGGCCCTGGCCGCCCCCGCCGAGGCGTCCCCCGCCTCCGCCGCCCCGGCCTCCGCACCGGCCTCCGCCGCCTCCACGCAGCTCTTCCCGGCCCCGGCCGCCGCCGCTCCCGCCGCCGCCGCGTCGTCCACCGCCGCGGCCGTCGACTACGAGACCTGGCAGCGGGACTGCCAGGCGGTGATGGACAAGGCCCTGCCCTACCTCCAGGAGCGCATCGCCCAGGGCAAGCCCGGCGAGAAGCAGGCGATCGTCCTCGACATCGACAACACGGCCCTGGAGACCGACTTCGGCTTCAGCTTCCCGCAGCCGGCCAACAAGCCGGTCCGGAAGGTCGCCCAGTACGCCGAGGAGCGCGGCGTCGACCTGTTCTTCGTCACGGCCCGCCCGGACATCATCCACGCCCCCACCGCGTGGAACCTCGACCAGGCCGGCTACGAGTCCTCCGGGCTGTACGTGCGCGGCTTCCTCGACCTGTTCAAGGACGTCGCCGAGTACAAGACGGCCCAGCGCATCGACATCGAGCGCAAGGGCTACACGATCATCGCCAACATCGGCAACAGCGCCACCGACCTGTCGGGCGGCCACGCGGAGAAGACTTTCAAGCTGCCGGACTACGACGGACAGCTCTCCTGACGCCCTCAGGGCCGTGCTGACCGCCTCAGGGGCTGTCCTGACCGCCCTCAGGGCCGCAGGGACGCGCAGGCACCAGAAAAGGGGCTGCCCCGGACCGGGAAAGTCCGGGGCAGCCCCTTCGTCGCTCTCAGGCCGGCTGGAGCGTCACACGTCCTTGCTCAGGTTCGGACCCGTGCCGCCGGCGGCCTGCTCGATCGGCGGGACGTCGGGCAGGGCCGACTTCTCCTCGCCGCGGAAGGTGAACTTCTGGTTCTCACCCTCGCCCTCGGTGTCCACGACCACGATGTGACCGGGACGCAGCTCGCCGAAGAGGATCTTCTCCGACAGCGAGTCCTCGATCTCGCGCTGGATCGTGCGGCGCAGCGGCCGGGCGCCCAGCACCGGGTCGTAGCCCTTCTTGGCCAGCAGCTCCTTGGCGGACTGGGAGAGCTCGACGCCCATGTCCCGGTCCTTCAGGCGCTCGTCCACCTTGCCGATCATCAGGTCGACGATCCGCAGGATGTCGTCCTGGGTCAGCTGCGGGAAGACCACCACGTCGTCGACACGGTTGAGGAACTCGGGACGGAAGTGCTGCTTGAGCTCGTCCGAGACCTTGTTCTTCATCCGCTCGTAGTTGGTCTTCGTGTCGCCCGCGGCGGCGAAGCCCAGGTTGAAGCCCTTGGAGATGTCCCGGGTGCCGAGGTTGGTCGTCATGATGATGACCGTGTTCTTGAAGTCCACGACCCGGCCCTGGGAGTCGGTCAGGCGACCGTCCTCCAGGATCTGCAGCAGCGAGTTGAAGATGTCCGGGTGGGCCTTCTCCACCTCGTCGAACAGGACCACGGAGAACGGCTTGCGGCGGACCTTCTCGGTCAGCTGACCGCCCTCTTCGTAGCCCACGTAGCCGGGAGGCGAACCGAAGAGCCGCGAAACCGTGTGCTTCTCGCTGAACTCCGACATGTCGAGGGAGATCAGCGCGTCCTCGTCGCCGAAGAGGAACTCCGCGAGCGCCTTGGACAGCTCGGTCTTACCGACACCGGACGGGCCGGCGAAGATGAACGAGCCACCGGGACGCTTGGGGTCCTTCAGACCCGCACGGGTGCGGCGGATCGCCTTGGACAGCGCCTTGACGGCGTCGTCCTGGCCGATGACCCGCTTGTGCAGCTCGTCCTCCATGCGGAGCAGACGGCTGGACTCCTCCTCGGTGAGCTTGAAGACCGGGATGCCGGTGGCGGTCGCCAGGACCTCGGCGATCAGCTCGCCGTCGACCTCGGCGACGACGTCCATGTCGCCGGCCTTCCACTCCTTCTCCCGCTTCGCCTTGGCGGCCAGGAGCTGCTTCTCCTTGTCACGCAGGGAGGCGGCCTTCTCGAAGTCCTGCGAGTCGATCGCGGACTCCTTGTCCCGGCGGACCGCGGCGATCTTCTCGTCGAACTCGCGCAGGTCCGGCGGCGCGGTCATCCGGCGGATGCGCATCCTCGAGCCGGCCTCGTCGATCAGGTCGATCGCCTTGTCCGGCAGGAAGCGGTCCGAGATGTACCGGTCGGCCAGGGTGGCGGCCTGGACCAGCGCCTCGTCGGTGATGGAGACGCGGTGGTGCGCCTCGTACCGGTCGCGCAGGCCCTTGAGGATCTCGATGGTGTGCGGCAGGGACGGCTCGGCGACCTGGATCGGCTGGAAGCGGCGCTCCAGGGCCGCGTCCTTCTCCAGGTGCTTGCGGTACTCGTCCAGCGTCGTGGCACCGATGGTCTGCAGCTCACCACGGGCCAGCATCGGCTTGAGGATGCTCGCCGCGTCGATGGCGCCCTCGGCGGCACCCGCACCGACCAGCGTGTGCAGCTCGTCGATGAACAGGATGATGTCGCCGCGGGTGCGGATCTCCTTGAGCACCTTCTTCAGGCGCTCCTCGAAGTCACCGCGGTAGCGGGAACCGGCGACCAGGGCACCCAGGTCGAGGGTGTAGAGGTGCTTGTCCTTCAGGGTCTCGGGCACCTCGCCCTTGACGATGGCCTGGGCGAGGCCCTCCACGACGGCGGTCTTGCCGACGCCGGGCTCACCGATCAGCACCGGGTTGTTCTTGGTACGGCGGGACAGCACCTGCATGACCCGCTCGATCTCCTTCTCGCGCCCGATCACCGGGTCGAGCTTGGACTCACGAGCGGCCTGGGTGAGGTTCCGGCCGAACTGGTCGAGGACCAGGGACGTGGAAGGCGTGCCCTCCGCAGGACCGCCGGCGGTGGCGGTCTCCTTGCCCTGGTAACCGGAGAGCAGCTGGATCACCTGCTGCCGCACGCGGTTCAGATCAGCGCCCAGCTTGACCAGGACCTGGGCGGCGACGCCCTCGCCCTCGCGGATCAGGCCGAGCAGGATGTGCTCCGTGCCGATGTAGTTGTGGCCCAGCTGAAGGGCCTCGCGGAGCGACAGCTCCAGGACCTTCTTGGCACGGGGGGTGAAGGGGATGTGGCCGGACGGCGCCTGCTGGCCCTGGCCGATGATCTCCTCCACCTGCTGGCGGACCGCCTCGAGCGAAATCCCGAGGCTCTCAAGGGCCTTGGCGGCGACACCCTCACCCTCGTGGATCAGGCCCAGGAGGATGTGCTCGGTGCCGATGTAGTTGTGGTTGAGCATCCGGGCTTCTTCCTGAGCCAGGACGACAACCCGCCGCGCGCGGTCGGTGAACCTCTCGAACATCGTTAATCGCTCCTCAGAGCGGTCAGGCAGTGAGGGGAACTTCCCCTCCCTGTCCTTCCGCAGCTTAGTCCCGCAAGCGGGGACCGCTCATTCCAACTGCCGACACCGTCGATGGCCTCCTGACCCCGAACGCCGACATCTGCTCCAACCCGATGGTGCGAGACGATGTTCCCGCAGGCCAGGCAGTTACCCCCATCGCCAGTACGCCCATGGCGAACGTGAGACGTCCTGCCCTGCTTGTCGCCCCCTCCCACTAGGGATGTCTTACCCGCAGCTACAGAGAGTCCATGCCGAGTGCACGGGTTCCCTCCGCTACGGGCGAACAACCTTGCGCCGTTTACCGCCCCCGCACGCCCCCTCGTTCGACACTCTCCGCATACGTGTATGAACACAGCGTAACCCTGGCCCGCTTGTGGCAGTTGCACTTGGCATGGCCCCCACCGTCCCGCCGCCGCGCCAGCCGTTCGATTCGGCCTCGGCGGGCGCGGAGAGCACGCCCCTGGAAGGGGTCCGGCACTGGTACGAGAACGTGCTGGGGTGGCCCACGGTGCCCGGGGATCCGGTGCGTCTGGTGGTGGGGGTGCGCTTCGACGTCCTCGACGTGCCGGCCGAGGCGGGGTACGCGGCGCTGTGCCGCCTGGCCCCGGCGGGGTGCGCCTTCCCGGTGGCCGTGCAGGGCGACCGGATGCGTCTGCTGGTGGCCGCGGGCGGCGCGGAGGAGCTGCCGGGACTGCTGGAGTGGCTGGAGTGGGGAGACGTCCGCCTCGACCTGGTGGGGATGGGCGCGGGGTGCCTGATGGAGGCGCCGGCGCCCCTGCCCGCGCCGGCTCGGGGACATGCCCGCTCGCGAGGGGCCGCCGTATGGCTGCGGCCCCCCGAGCCGGGGTGCGAGGGCACGGCCTCGCTGCCGACGCTGTCGGCGATGGGGGGCCGCGCGGGCGCCCTCGATCTCACGCGAGTGGTGAGCGCGGTGGCCACGCAGTGCCACCGGGTCCGGCTGCGGCGCGGGTGCGCCCAGGCGGCGGTCGTACCGGCCCTGTGACGGGCCGCTTCGGGGCCGGCCGGACCGGCCCTCAGCCGTTGGCCTTCTCGTAGGCCTCGCGAATGGACGCGGGGACGCGACCGCGGTCGTTCACCTCGTAGCCGTTCTCCTTTGCCCAGGCGCGGATGGCCGCGGTGTCCTGGCTGCCGGACGACGCGGAACGCGACTTCCGTCCGCCCGAGGCGCGGCCTCCGGTACGACGACCGTTCTTCACGTAAGGCTCGAGAAGGCTGCGGAGCTTGTCCGCATTAGCGGTGGTGAGATCGATCTCGTACGTCTTGCCGTCCAGTGCGAACGTCACGGTCTCGTCCGCCTCGCCGCCGTCGAGGTCGTCGACAAGAAGGACCTGAACCTTCTGTGCCACCGGATTTCCTTTCATCGATATCTACGGGACCAGGGAGTGCCGGCGTCCGCCGTATCGCCGGCCCCTGTTATATGCAGTACTGCAGTACGTCGGAAAGCAAACCGCTTTTGCCGTAAAAACACAAACCCCCGGCAGAGTCCGGCCCGCCGGGCCCGGCCCGGAAACATGCGCGTTTCGGACATAGGGCACCGCGTCAAGGGGGCCGGGGGCGGATTCCGCGACGATCACAGATGCAGAAGCATCCGGCTGTTGCCCAGGGTGTTCGGTTTCACTCGTTCGAGACCGAGGAACTCCGCGACACCCTCGTCATAGGAACGCAGCAGCTCGGCGTAGACCTCGGTGTCGACGGGTGTCTCGCCGATCTCCACGAAGCCGTGCTTGCCGAAGAACTCCACTTCGAAGGTGAGACAGAATACGCGGCGAACACCGAGCCAGCGGGCGGTCTGCAGCAACTTCTCCAGCAGGCGGTGTCCGACACCGGCGCCCTTCAGGCCGGGCTGCACCGCCAGGGTGCGGACTTCCGCGAGGTCTTCCCACATCACGTGCAGGGCGCCGCACCCGACGACCTCGGCGTTGTCGTCCCGTTCCGCGACCCAGAACTCCTGGATGTCCTCGTAAAGGGTGACCGTCGCTTTGTCGAGGAGGATGCCGTCGCGGACGTAGATGTCGAGGAGCCGGCGTACCGCCGGGACATCGCTGGTGCGGGCTCGTCGGACGGTGAGGGCATTTGCGGTGACTTCGGGGGTGTCTGCTGAGCTGTCTGCTGACATGAGCGGACGCTATCGTCCGGGGCGGTCCTCTGCGGAGCCGGGGTTCTCGCCGCGGGGGTTCCCGTTCCCGGACGGAAGGTTCTCGGACGGAAGGTTCTCGGACGGGGCGTTCTGTGTGCCGGGCTTCTCGGCGGCGTCGTTCTCGACGGCGTCGTTCTCGACGGCGGGGTTCTCGGTGTCCGGCATCTCGGACGCCGCGTTCCCGGTCCCGGCGTTCTCGGTGGCCGCCTTCCCGGCCTCGGGGTTCTCCGGGCGGGGGTTCTCGGCGGGTTCCGTTGTTTCCGGAAGCTGGACGATGCGTATGGCATCTGTCAGGGCCTTGCGCTGTTCGTCGCTCATCATGCCGAAGAAGGCGACGAGGGCCGCAGCGGGGTTGTCGCTCTGCGACCAGGCGTCGTTCATCAGTGCGGCCGCGTAGGCGGCGCGAGTGGAGACCGCCTCATATCGATAGGCCCGGCCTTCCGCCTCGCGGCGCACCCAGCCCTTCTGATGAAGATTGTCCAAAACGGTCATCACCGTGGTGTAGGCGATGGAGCGTTCCTTCTGGAGATCTTCCAGGACTTCTCGAACGGTCACCGGGCGGTTCCACTTCCACACCCGCGTCATGACCGCGTCTTCGAGTTCTCCCAATGGGCGAGGCACACCTCGAACAATAGTGGGAGATCCCCGCGGTGGCGTGCGCAACGTGGACAAAAGGGGCGTACGGGTGGGCACGGGGTGGGGTGACCGCGGGTCTGCGGGTGCGACTGCGGGTCTGCGGGTCCGTGCGGGCCGTACACCCCGTGGGCGTGGGTGTCAGCCGGTGTGAGCCGGTGGGTGCGTGCCGGTGGTCAGGTGGTGCTCTGGGTGCCCTCGGCGGTGGGGCCGGACTGCTTGGCGGCCTCCGCGCGGGCGAGGGCCGCGTCGACGGCGGCGTCCTCCTTGGCCTTGTTGGCGCCACCCTGGGTCTTGATGATCACTCGGATCACGCCGATGAAGAGTGCGGCCATGACGGCCGGGGGCAGCAGGGCGGAGACGTAGTCCATGGGTCCAGAGTAGCCAGCGGGAGGCTGCGATCTACCGGGGGCCGGGAGGCCGGGGCCGGGAGGCCGGGGCCGGGAGGCCGGGGGCCCGGGGCGGCGGCGGGTGGTCGGGGTCAGCCGGCGGCGAGCTGCTGGTCCGGGGGCGGGGGCGGCGGGGTGGGCTTGCGCCGGGGGAAGACCTCGCCGGGTGTGGGGACCGGGCGGTTGCGCCTGGGGGTGGCGCCGGGGCCTCCGGGGGAGGCGGGGGTGGCCGGCTTCGGCTGGGTCTTGGGCTGCTGGGGCTGGGACGGGGTGGGCTTGCGGGTGGGCTGCTCGGGCTGCCCGTCGCCCTGGGCGGCAGCGGAGGCGGACCGGCCGCCGGGGAGGGCGAGGAGGTGGGCGGCGGTGGTGCGGGGGCGGATGCGGGTGCGCGTGCGCTTGCGGGACGCGGGGATCGCCGGGGTTGCTGGAGCTGCCGGGGTGGCCGGGGCCGTCTCGGTCGTCGTCGCCGGAGTGGTCTCCTCCGCGGGGGCGGCGGGGGCGGGGACTGACCGGGAGGCGAGGCGGGAGCGGACGTCCTGCTCGGCGAGGTGCTGGCAGCGGTGCAGGAGGATGGCCGCGGTGGGGTTGCCGCGCAGGGCGCGGAGGGCGGCGAGGTCCTCGGGGACGGGGCGGTATCCGGCGCCCAGCGCCTCCTCCAGGAGCGTGAGGTAGCCGGCCGCGGTGCCGGGGAGGGCGGCGCGGTAGCGGCCGAGGTCGGCCACGAGGAAGGCACGCAGCCGGGCACTCTCCCGCGTGGCCTCGTCGAGCGAGTCGGCGAGGCGGAGGCAGTCCTGGACGTCCTCGGCCGAGGCGGAGGTGGGGTGAAGGGCGAGGGCGAGGGCGCGGCGGAGCACACGCAGCTCCTCCACACCGAACGCCATGCCGCCGCGGGATCCGTATGGCGTGGGCATGCGGCGACGATACGCGCTAATCAGACAAACACGGTGATAGGCGCCACGCGTGGCGCCCGCTGCCACTCGCCTGGCCGGTGCGGCCGAGTGGGGGTGCGCGTGGCCATGCCTGCGGCGCAACTGCGGCTCCGGTGGGGGTACGCGTAGCGCCCACGCCGGGTGGGTGAGTCGGGGCCGGGCCGGTGGTATCCGTCCTCGGTCTGGCGCGAAATAGGTCTCTCACCGGAGTACGGGCGCGGACGCGCCAGCCGCTGCGGGCGGACACCACCACCCCGACCCCTCCCCGCCGCGCGCGACTGCGGCAACGCCCAAGACCGGTGCCCTGCTGATCGCCGTGCGCGGCTACCCCGCCTCGCCGCGGGCAGCCGTGCCTCCCCAGCTGCGGGCAGCGCAGCCTCGTCACTGCCGGCATTCGTGCCGCTGGGGCGATGGGGGTCCCCCCGCTCGAGGGAAGTCGAGCGTGGGGGAGGGTGGGCGATGGGGGTGCCCCCGCTCGAGCGCAGCCGAGAGTGGGGGAGGCACCCCTGCAGCGGGGCCAGCGCTACCCACCCCCGGCCGGCGCCCGCACCGGGTGCGCTTCAGTGAACGGGGGAGGTGTGGACGGCGTCAGAGGCGGGAGGCGTTGCGTTCGTAGACGAGGCGGAGGCCGATGAGGGTGAGCCAGGGCTCGTGTTCGTCGATGACGGAGGATTCGCCGAGGACCATGGGGGCCAGGCCGCCCGTGGCGATGACGGTGACGTCGTCGGGGTCGTCCGCCAGCTCACGGGCCATGCGGTTGACCACACCGTCCACCTGGCCGGCGAAGCCGTAGATGATGCCCGACTGCATGGCCTCGACCGTGTTCTTGCCGATGACGGACCGGGGACGGGCCACTTCGATCTTGCGCAGCTGGGCCCCGCGGACGCCCAGGGCTTCGACGGAGATCTCGATGCCGGGCGCGATGACACCGCCGACGTACTCGCCGCGCGCGCTCACCGCGTCGAAGGTGGTGGCCGTGCCGAAGTCGACGACGATGGCCGGGCCGCCGTAGAGGTCGACGGCGGCGACCGCGTTGATGATCCGGTCCGCGCCGACCTCCTTGGGGTTGTCGGTGAGGATCGGCACGCCGGTCTTGACGCCGGGCTCGACGAGGACGGCAGGGACGTCGCCGTAGTAGCGGCGGGTGACCTCGCGCAGTTCGTGCAGCACGGACGGGACCGTCGCGCAGATGGCGATGCCGTCGATGCCGTCGCCCAGCTCCTCGCCGAGCAGCGGGTGCATGCCCATCAGGCCCTGGAGGAGGACGGCCATTTCGTCGGCCGTGCGGCGCGCGTCCGTGGAGATGCGCCAGTGCTCGACGATGTCGTCGCCGTCGAAGAGGCCCAGGACCGTGTGCGTGTTGCCTACGTCGATCGTCAGCAGCATGGGTCTATTCCGCCGCTCGCAGGTCGAGGCCGATGTCCAGGATGGGAGAGCTGTGGGTGAGGGCGCCCACGGCGAGGTAGTCGACGCCGGTGTCGGCGTACGCCTTGGCGTTGTCGAGGGTGAGGCGGCCGGACGCCTCGAGGGCCGCGCGGCCCTTGACCAGGGCGACGGCCTCCTCGCACTCGCCGGGCGTGAAGTTGTCCAGCAGGATCAGGTCGGCGCCCGCGTCCAGCACCTCGCGGAGCTGGTGCAGGGTGTCGACCTCGACCTCGATGGGGACGTCCGGGAAGCGTTCGCGGACCGCCTGGAAGGCCTGGGCGACGCCGCCCGCGGCGATGACGTGGTTGTCCTTGACCAGGGCCGCGTCGGAGAGGGACATGCGGTGGTTGACGCCGCCGCCGCAGCGCACCGCGTACTTCTCCAGGCTGCGCAGTCCGGGGGTGGTCTTGCGGGTGTCGCGGACCTTGGCGCGGGTGCCCTCGAGGGCGTCGGCCCAGGCGCGGGTGGCGGTGGCGATGCCGGAGAGGCGGCACAGGATGTTGAGGGCGCCGCGTTCGGCGGTGAGCAGGTCGCGGGTGCGGGTGGTGACGGAGAGGAGCACCTGGCCGGGTTCCACGCGGTCGCCGTCCTCGGCGTGCCGCTCGACCTCGAACTCCTCGGTGCAGACGACGGAGAGGACCGCCTCGGCGACGCGCAGGCCGGCGACCACGCCCGCCTCGCGGGCGGTGAAGTCGGCGGTGGCGACCGCGTCCTCGGGGATGGTGGCGACGGTGGTGACGTCCTCACCGTCGGCCAGGTCCTCCTGGATGGCCACGTTGGCGATGTCCTCGACCTCCACGGGGTCCAGGCCCGCGTCGGCCAGCAGCTGGGCGAGTGCGGGGTCGAGGCCGCACTCGAGGTAGGTCTCCTCGCCGGCCCCGCAGCCGCAGCCGTCGCCGCAGCCACCGGAGGGGACGAGGGGGAGGTCGGGGGTGGTCACGGTGTTCACTGCTCCTGGGTGGCGTGGCGGGTCGGGGGGAAGTCTGTGCCGTCGGTGGTGTGTGTCGCCAGCGTCCGGTCCGGATCGAGCCGTACGACGATGTGGCGGCGCCAGGCGGTGTCGTCGCGCCCGGGGTGGTCCTCGCGCCAGTGGCAGCCGCGGGTCTCCTTGCGCAGCCGGGCGGCGGCGACCAGGACGCGGGCCACGCACAGCAGGTTGGTGGCCTCCCAGGTGTCGACGCCCGGTTCGGCGGTCTTGCCGTGCTCGGCGAGGGCGTCGCGGGCCTCGGCGTGCAGGCGTTCCAGCTGGTCGGCTGCGGCGGCGAGGGAGGCCTCGGAGCGCAGCACGCCGGCTCCCCGGGTCATGATCCGCTGGATGGCGAAGCGGGCCTCCGGCGGGAGCAGGGGGTGCGCGGGGCGCTCGGACTGGGGCAGGGGGTGCGGGTCGCGCGCCTGGAGGGGGCTGCGGGCGATGTCGGCGGCGATGCGCTCGGCGTAGACCAGGCCCTCCAGGAGCGAGTTGGAGGCGAGCCGGTTGGCGCCGTGCACGCCGGTGCAGGCGACCTCCCCGCACGCGTACAGGCCGGGGACGGTGGTGCGGCCGTGGGAGTCGGTGCGCACGCCGCCGGAGGCGTAGTGGGCGGCCGGGGCGACCGGGATGGGCTCGGTGACCGGGTCGATGCCGTGGGCGCGGCAGGCGGCGAGGATCGTCGGGAAGCGGTGCTCCCACATCTCGGCGCCGAAGTGGCGGGCGTCGAGGTACATGTGCTCGGCGTCCAGCTCCTGCATGCGGCGCATGATGCCCTTGGCGACGATGTCGCGCGGGGCCAGCTCGCCCAGTTCGTGCCGGCCGGTCATGAAGCGCACGCCGTCGGCGTCCACCAGGTGCGCGCCCTCGCCGCGCACGGCCTCGGAGACCAGCGGCTGCTGCCCCTCGGCGTCGGGGCCGAGGAAGAGGACGGTGGGGTGGAACTGGACGAACTCCAGGTCGCTGACCTCCGCGCCGGCGCGCAGCGCGAGGGCCACGCCGTCGCCGGTGGAGACGGAGGGGTTGGTGGTGGCGCTGAACACCTGGCCCATGCCGCCGGTCGCCAGGACCACGGCGGGGGCGTGCACCGCGCCGACGCCGTCGTGCTGGCCCTCCCCCATGACGTGCAGGGTCACGCCCGCGGTGCGGCCCTCGGCGTCGGTGAGGAGGTCCAGGACGAGGGCGTTCTCGATGGTGCGCACCCCGCGGGCGCGCACCGCCTCGACCAGGGCGCGGGAGATCTCCGCGCCGGTGGCGTCGCCGCCGGCGTGGGCGATGCGGCGCCGGTGGTGGCCGCCCTCGCGGGTGAGCGCCAGGTTGCCGTCGGCGGACTCGTCGAACTGGGCGCCGGTGGCGATCAGCCGCCGTACCGCGTCGGGGCCCTCGGTGACCAGGATGCGCACCGCCTCCTCGTCGCACAGGCCGGCGCCGGCGACCAGGGTGTCGTCCAGGTGCTGCCCGGGGGTGTCGCCCTCGCCGAGGGCCGCGGCGATGCCGCCCTGGGCCCAGCGGGTGGAGCCGTCGTCGAGGCGGGCCTTGGTGACGACGACCGTGGTCAGACCCGCCGCCTCGCAGCGCAGGGCCGCGGTGAGACCGGCCACGCCGGAGCCGACGACCACCACGTCCGCCGGGATCGACCACCCTGGAGCGGGCGCGTGCAGTCGTATGCCTGTGCTGGTCACGAGGCGTCTCCGAACGTTCCGAAGGTCAGCGGGATGTTGTCGATCAGGCGGGTCGAGCCCACCCGGCCGGCGACGGCCAGCACGGCCTCACCGGTGAAGTCGTCGCCGATCTCCGTGAAGTCGGCGGGGTCGACCAGGGCCAGGTAGTCCAGCTCCAGCGGCGGGTCGAGCCGGGCCGCCTCGTCGAGGACCTGGCGGGCGGCGGCGCGGATCGCGGCGGGCCCGCCGGATGCCGTCGCGACGGCGTGCGCGTCGGCGGCCGCGCGGGACTCCCCTATGGCGCTGAGCGCCTCGGCCCGCGCCCGGCTGGAGGGCACCTCGCGGGCCCGGGCGCGCAGCGCCTCCAGCGCGATGTGCCGGTCGCGGCCGGCGAACAGGGCCCGGGACAGGGCGAGGGCGGTGTGCCGCTCCTGGGGCGAGAGGTAGCGGTTGCGGCTGGACAGGGCCAGGCCGTCCTCCTCGCGGACGGTGGGGACGGCGACGATGTCCACGCCGAAGTTCAGATCGCGCACCATGCGCCGGATCAGGGCCAGCTGCTGGGCGTCCTTCTGGCCGAAGAACGCCACGTCGGGGCGGGTCAGATGGAGCAGCTTGGCGACGACGGTGAGCATCCCGTCGAAGTGGCCGGGGCGTGCGGCGCCCTCCAGCCGCTCCCCCATGGCCCCGGCGCGCAGGGTGACCTCCGGCCTGCCGCCCGGGTACATCTCCTCGACGGACGGTGCGAAGACGATGTCGGCGCCCGCCTGCTCGGCGGTCTTCAGGTCGGCGTCCAGGGTGCGCGGGTAGCGGTCCAGGTCCTCGCCCTCGCCGAACTGCAGCGGGTTGACGAAGACGGTGACCGTCACGAAGCCCTCGCGGCCGACGTGCTCGCGCGCGGCGCGGATCAGCGTGGCGTGGCCCTCGTGCAGCGCGCCCATGGTCATCACCACGGCGGTGCGGCCGGGGACCGCGTGCCGGTCGAGGGCGCGGTGGAGGTCCGCCGCGGTGGGGGCCAGTGCGAAGGTGCGGCTCATCGGTCTTCCCCGTTCTCGGGTGCGGCCCCGCCGTCGGCGAGCACACCCAGCAGGTCCTCGGCGAGTTCTGGCTTGAGCAGGCCGTGGGCGAGGGCCCGGTCGGCCGTGGCGCGGGCCATCGCCAGATACCCGGCGACGGTGGCGGGAGCGTGGCGGCGCAGCTCGGTGATGTGCGCGGCCACGGTGCCCGCGTCGCCGCGCGCGACGGGCCCGGTCAGCGCGGCGTCGCCGGAGCGCAGGGCGTTGTCCAGGGCGGCGCCGAGCAGCGGGCCGAGCATCCGGTCGGGGGCGCCGACGCCCGCCGTGCGCAGCAGCTCCATGGACTGGGCGACGAGGGTGACCAGGTGGTTGGCGCCCAGGGCGAGGGCCGCGTGGTAGAGGGGGCGGTTCTCCTCGGCGATCCACTCCGGTTCACCGCCCATCTCGATCACCAGGGCCTCGGCGGCCAGCCGCAGCTCCTCGGGCGCGGTGACGCCGAACGAGCAGCCGGCGAGCCGCTGCACGTCGACGGGGGTGCCGGTGAAGGTCATCGCCGGGTGCAGGGCGAGCGGCAGCGCACCGGCGCGCAGGGCGGGGTCGAGCACCTTGGTGCCGTACCGCCCGGAGGTGTGCACCAGCAGCTGGCCCGGCCGCACCGCGCCGGTGTCGGCGAGCCCGGAGACCAGCTCGGGCAGGGCGTCGTCGGGGACGGTCAGCAGCACCAGCTCGGCCCGCTGCAGCACCTCGGCGGGCGGCACCACCGGCACCTCGGGGAGCATCTGCTCGGCGCGCCGGCGGGAGGCGTCGGACACGGCGGAGACGGCCACCGGGCGGTGCCCGGCGAGCTGCAGGGACGCGGCCAGGGCGGGGCCCACGCGTCCGGCGCCTACGACGCCTACGGTGAGCCGCGCGGGGCGGTCCCGGGGATCCGGCTGTGGGGTTGTGTTCACGCGACGGCGGCCTTCCCGTTCCAGTCCGCTCGGGGTACCGGACGATTTCTCGTCATGCTAACGCGAGGGGTCCCGCGAGCGGCCGGCTGTCCACAGGCTGTGGGTTTCCGCTGCCCCCGTGCAGCGGCGCGCGGGATGATCGCGGGCATGAGCGATACGGCGGGACGGACGGAAGAGACGGAAGAGAGCGCGCGGGCGGAGGCGGACCGGGAGGGAACAGGCCGGGAGGGGGCGTCGCCGCGGGAGCGGAGGGCGCGGCTGCGGGAGCGGCGGCTGGCGGCCCACCGGTCGGCGCGGCGGGTGCTCTCCCGCCCGGTGTCGGCAGCATCCCTGCGGGAGCGGCTCGCGCTGCTCGACGCGGCGGGCGGCCTGTACGACCTCGACGAACCGGGTGACCTGTACGGCGACGGCGTGGTGGAGGCGCTGGAGGAGCGGACCGCGGCCCTGCTCGGCCTGGAGGCCGCCGCGTTCTTCCCCACCGGCACGATGGCCCAGCAGGTCGCGCTGCGCTGCTGGGCGGGCCGTACCGGCAGCCCCGTGGTCGCACTGCACGCGCTCGGCCATCCCGAGATGCATGAGCGGCACGCCTTCAGCCAGGTCAGCGGGCTGCGCCCGGTGCATCTGACCGACGCGCCCCGGCAGCCCACCGCCGAGGAGGTACGGGACCTGGACGAGCCGTTCGGCACGCTGATGCTGGAACTGCCGCTGCGCGAGGCGGGGTTCGTGCTGCCGGAGTGGGAGGAGCTGACCGAGGTCGTCGAGGCGGCACGGGAGCGGGACGCGGTGGTCCACTTCGACGGGGCCCGCATCTGGGAGTCCACGGTCCGCCTCGGCCGCCCGCTGGAGGAGATCGCGGGCCTCGCGGACAGCGTCTATGTGTCGTTCTACAAGTCCCTCAAGGGGTACGGCGGCGCCGCGCTGGCCGGTCCGCGCACGCTCGTGGAGGAGGCGAAGGCCTGGCGGCACCGGTACGGCGGCTCGGTGTTCCAGCAGTTCCCGACCGTGCTGTCGGCGCTGGTGGGTCTGGAGCACGAGCTGCCCCGGCTGCCCGAGTACGTGGCCCATGCGCGTCTGGTGGCCGCAGCGCTGCGGGAGGGGTTCGCGGCGGCCGGGGCGCCCTGGGCACGGGTGCACCCGGAGGTGCCGCACACCCACGAGTTCCAGGTGTGGCTGGCCCACGACGCCGACGCCGCCACCGAGGCCGCCGTCCGGCAGGCCGAGGAGACGGGCGTGGAGCTGTTCTTCCGGCCCTGGCAGCCGGCCGGACCCGGGCTCGCCGTCACCGAGGTCGGCGTGGACGCGGCCGGACTGGAGTGGACGGCGGAGGAGGTGACCGAGGCGGTCGGCGCGTTCTGCTCCCGGCTCGGCGGGGCCGCGGGCGGCCGGCAGCGGTGGGCGGGGGTGCAGCCGGCGGGCCAGGGCAGCCCGGATGCGCCCCTTGGCCGGGCGGCCGGCGAGGACGGGGGTCCTGCGCTGAGGCACGCGGAACGCGGCTCAGCGGCTCAGCCGAAGCGGATGTGACCTGCGGCTCAGTCGAAGCGGATGTGCCGGAGGCCGACGCGTGCCTGCTGCAACTTGGTGCGCAGCGGGCCCCCGTGATGGGGGCGCAGCTTCAGCCCGGCCAGGACGGCGATGCGGTCCGCGGTCTTCGGGATGCTGGTGCGGTCCGTCCACAGGTGCTCGGCGAACTCCGGCTGGGCCAGCCGTTCCAGGCAGTGGTCGAGCTGCCGGACCGCCCAGCTCTCCCCGCGCCGTGCCGCGCTTTGGCCGGTGAGGCGGCGCAGTACGGCCACGATGTGGCGCTCGCGCAGCCGCCGCAGCACGGTCTCGCGCTCGGCGAGCAGGGTGAAGTGGCGGACGTCGTGGCCGAGTTCGCGCAGCCGGCCCACGGTCTCGGCGAAGTAGTCGCTGTCGGTGACGGTCATGGGGGCGATCACCACGCCCTCGTGCTTGGTGAGGACCAGATCGAGCACCTCGACGACGCCCTGCCGCCAGGAGGCCAACTCCTGGAAGTCACCCCGCAGTTCGGGCGGCAGCATGCGTTGCAGGCCGAAGCCGGCGTGCTCCGGGTCGCAGATCACGCTGCCCGGCAGGCGGCGCTGTATCTCGTGTGCGGTCTGTGTCTTGCCGCCCCCGAAGGGGCCGTTGATCCACAGCAGCATGCGCGGCACCCTACCGGTGTGCGGGGCCCCGGTGCGGCGGGTCAGCCGAGTCCGCCCGCCCGCACCAGACCCGTCTCGTAGGCGAGGACGACGACCTGCACGCGGTCGCGCAGCCCCAGCTTGGTGAGGATGCGGCCCACATGGGTCTTCACGGTCGCCTCGGAGAGCACCAGCCGGGCCGCGATCTCACCGTTGGACAGGCCCTGGGCGACCAGGATCATCACCTCGCGCTCCCGCTCGGTGAGCCGGGACAGCTCCTTGTGCTCGGGCTGCTTGGTGCCGCTGGGCAGCATCGGCGCGAAGCGGTCCAGGAGCCGGCGGGTGGTGGACGGGGCCACCACGGCGTCACCGCTGTGCACCGCCCGGATCGCGCTGAGCAGCTCGCCGGGCGGCACGTCCTTGAGCATGAAGCCGGAGGCGCCCGCCTTCAGCCCGGAGAAGGCGTACTCGTCGAGGTCGAAGGTGGTCAGGATCAGCACCTTCGGCGGGTCGGTGTCCTGGCAGATCCGCCGGGTGGCCTCCACGCCGTCCAGCTTGGGCATGCGGACGTCCATCAGGACGACGTCGACGGGGGTGGAGCGCAGCAGCTGCAGGGCCTCGACGCCGTCGCCCGCCTCCGCCACGACCTCCATGTCCGGCTGGGCGGCCAGCACCATCCGGAACCCGGTGCGCAGCAGCACCTGGTCGTCGACGAGCATCACGCGAATCGTCATCGGGGCCTCTTCCGTCGTTGCGCGGGGCAGCTCTTACAGGTGTCAACACGGGGCATTGCGGACCTCAGGACGCGGGTTTGAGCGGCAGCAGCGCGCTGATGCGGAATCCTCCGCCGGGGCGGGGACCGGCGTCCAGGGTGCCGCCGACCATGCCGACCCGTTCCCGCATGCCGATCAGACCGTGGCCCTGGCCGTCCAGGCCGCCCTCCTCGTACAGCTCGTGCGGGGCGCCCTTGCCGTCGTCCTCCACCAGCAGGCCGAGCCCGTCGTCGAAGTAGACCAGCCGCACACTGGCGCCCGCGTTGGGCCCGCCGTGCTTGCGGGTGTTGGTCAGCGCCTCCTGCACGATGCGGTACGCGGTGAGCTCGACGCCGCTGGGCAGCGGGCGCGGGGTGCCCTCGATCTTGAAGTCGACGGGCAGCCCGGCCTCCCGGCACTGCTCCACCAGCTCCTCGATCTGCTGCACATCGGGCTGCGGGACGTACTCCCCCGTCTCCTGGTGCTCGCCGGTGCGCAGCACACCCAGCAGGCGGCGCATCTCGGCGAGGGCCTGGCGGCCGGTGGAGGAGATGGTCTCCAGCGCCTTCTTCGCCTGGTCGGGGGCGGTGTCGAGCACATAGGCGGCGCCGTCGGCCTGCACCACCATCACCGAGACGTTGTGCGCCACGACGTCGTGCAGCTCGCGTGCGATACGGGCGCGTTCGGCGGCGACCGCGACCTTCGCCTGTGCCTCGCGCTCCTTCTCCAGCCGTGCCGCACGCTCCTCCAGCTGCGCGAAGTAGGCGCGCCGGGTGCGGATGGAGTCGCCGAGCACCCAGGCGAGGGCGAAGGGCACGGTCTGGAATATCGCCATGGCGATGTTGCCCGCCGTGCTCGCGTTCTCGTCGGGCCAGCGCAGCTGCGCCAGGGGCGCGGCGCACAGCCCCGCCGTGAGCGCGAAGCGGGAGGCCCAGCGGGCGCCGGTCGCCGCGACCGTGTAGACGATCACCAGCATGGCGAAGTTCGCGGGCAGCGTCGCCACGTCGGCGACCAGCTGCAGCACGCCGGTGGCCGCGGCGAGGATCAGCATGCGCTCCGGCATCCGGCGGCGCAGCGCCACGACCAGGGACAGCAGCAGCACCACCGGCAGGATCAGCGCGAGCTGATCGGTGCCCCGACCGGCCTCCGGGGATGCCGCGCCGAGCACCGAGATCCCGAACAGGACGACGGCCCAGAAGCCGTCGACCCAAGCCGGGTGCCTGCGGAGGAAGTCATAGAGGCGCTGCACGTAACCCAGCGTAGGGAAGCGAAATGCGTGCAGGGGTCAACCGATGGGCCGATCCCCGGTCGGCGCGCGTACTCCGCAAGGTGGAGGCCCGGAACATCTGTGCAGCCAGGACCGCGCTTAACCTGGGCCGGTGACAGCAGGGACGGCGGACGGCGACCGGCGCGAACCGGACGGCACCGAGCGGGGCTGGCGGGCAGCCGCCCAGGAGGCGCTGTACGGGCCCGAGGGGTTCTACCGCAGGCCCGAGGGGCCCGCCGGGCACTTCCGCACCTCGGTGCACGCCTCCCCGCTCTTCGCCGGGGCCGTGGCCCGGCTGCTGTGCCGGGTGGACGAGGCGCTCGGCCGGCCCCCGGTGCTCGACTTCGTGGACATGGCGGCCGGACGGGGCGAGCTGGTCACCGGGGTGCTCGCCGCGCTGCCCGAGGCGACGGCCACCCGCACGCGCGCCTGCGCCGTGGAGCTGGCGGACCGGCCCGGCGGACTCGGTCCCCGCGTCGAGTGGCGCGCCGAGCCGCCGGAGCGGATCACCGGGCTGCTGTTCGCCAACGAATGGCTGGACAACGTGCCCGTGGAGGTCGCCGAGACCGACTCCGCGGGCACGGCGCGGCGGGTGCTGGTGCGGGCGGACGGGACGGAGCGGCTCGGAGAGCCGGTCGGCGGGGACGAGGCCGCCTGGCTGGCGCGGTGGTGGCCGCTGGGCGGCGAGGAGGGGCTGCGCGCGGAGATCGGTCTCGACCGGGACCGCGCCTGGGCGTCGGCCGTCGCGGCGGTGGAGCGCGGGGTGGCGGTCGCGGTGGACTACGGGCACCTGGCGCAGGCACGGCCGCCGTTCGGGACGCTCACCGGCTTCCGGGACGGGCGGGAGACGCTGCCCGTGCCGGACGGCTCCTGCGACATCACCGCACATGTCGCCGTGGACGCGTGTGCGGCGGCCCCCGGGCTGCCTGGTGCGCGGCTGCTCACCCAGCGGGATGCGCTGCGTGCCCTGGGCGTGACCGGCGCCCGCCCGCCGCTCGCGCTGGCCTCGACGGACCCGGCCGCCTACGTACGGGCCCTCGCGGGCGCCGGGGAGGCGGCCGAGCTCACGGCGGAGGGCGGGCTCGGGGACTTCTGGTGGGTGGTGCAGGTGGTGGGGATGGCGGAGGGGTTCGATGTGTTCGGGAGTGTTCCGGATGGTTTCGGGGACCTCCCAGAGGGGTTCGGGAGCGGTGAGCGGTAGGCCGCGTGCCGGGTGCCCGCAGTCGTTCTGTCGTTCTGCTTGTCGGTGTCTCCCGTTCGAACCACTTGGGGCTACTTGTCGATGTCGCCCACCACGAAGAACATCGAGCCCAGGATCGCCACCATGTCGGCCACCAGCGTGCCCGGCAGCAGCTCGGTCAGGGCCTGGATGTTGTTGTACGACGCCGAGCGCAGCTTGAGCCGGTACGGCGTCTTGTCGCCCTTGCTGACCAGGTAGTAGCCGTTGATGCCGAGCGGGTTCTCGGTCCAGGCGTAGGTGTGGCCCTCGGGGGCCTTGAGGACCTTGGGGAGCCGCTGGTTGACCGGGCCGGGCGGCAGCTCGGCGAGCCGGTCCAGGCAGGCGTCGGCGAGGTCCAGGGAGTTGTGGGTCTGCTCCAGCAGGCACTCGAAGCGGGCCAGGCAGTCGCCCTCCTCGCGGGTCACCACCTTCAGCACGTCGCCCAGCTCGCCGTAGGCGAGATACGGCTCGTCGCGGCGCAGGTCGAAGTCGACGCCGGAGGCGCGGGCGATCGGACCGCTCACCCCGTAGGCGTGCACGGTCTCCGGGGAGAGCACCCCGACGCCGCGGGTGCGGCCGCGGAAGATCTCGTTGCCCAGCACCAGGTCGTCGAAGCGGTCCATGCGGGAGCGCACATCGGCGACGGCGGCCCGGGCGCGCCGCGTCCAGCCCGCCGGGAGGTCCTCCTTGAGGCCGCCGACGCGGTTGAACATGTAGTGCATGCGCCCGCCGGAGACCTCCTCCATGACGTGCTGCAGCTCCTCGCGCTCCCGGAACGCGTAGAAGATCGGGGTGATGCCGCCGAGCTCCAGCGGATAGGAGCCGAGGAACATCAGGTGGTTGAGCACCCGGTTCAGCTCGGCTAGCAGCGTGCGCAGCCACACCGCGCGCTCGGGCACCTCCATGCCGAGCATCCGCTCCACGCCGAGCACCACGCCCAGCTCGTTGGAGAACGCCGACAGCCAGTCGTGCCGGTTGGCCAGCATGATGATCTGGCGGTAGTCGCGGGCCTCGAACAGTTTCTCCGCGCCGCGGTGCATATAGCCGATCACCGGCTCCGCGCGGGAGATGCGCTCGCCGTCCAGGACCAGCCTCAGCCGCAGCACGCCGTGCGTGGACGGGTGCTGCGGGCCGATGTTGAGCACCATGTCGGTGCTCTCCGCCGCGCCGCCGATACCGACCATGGTCTCCGTCGTAGGAGTCATGGACACAGTCTCTCCTACGTACGCTGGCGGCATGGAGACGGGGAGCCCGCACATCACGACCGAGGAAGAGCCCGAGTGGATCGCGCTGCCGCCCGGGCTGCTGAAGATGCGGCGGTTGCTGCTGGTGGTGTGGCTGGGGCTGCTGACACTGGCCACCGGCCTGGTGCCGGGGCTGCTGGCGGGGCCCGGCTGGGCGGCCTTCGCGGTGCTGCCGCTGGCGCTGATGATCTGGGGCTGGGGCATGCTGGAGCGCAACTGGCGCTCCTGGCGGTACGCCGAGCGCGCCGACGACCTGCTGATCAGCCGGGGTGTGCTGTGGCGTGAGCAGACGGTGGTGCCGTACGGGCGGATGCAGCTGGTGGAGGTGACCTCCGGGCCGGTGGAGCGGCACTTCGGGCTGGCGAGCGTGCAGTTGCATACGGCGGCTGCGGCGACCGATGCGACGATTCCGGGGCTCGATCCGGCCGAGGCGGAGCGGCTGCGCGACCGGCTCACCGAGCTGGGCGAGGCCCGATCGGCGGGGCTGTGACGGGCCCGGACGCCCGCGAGAACGTGGGCGAAGGCGTGGGTCAGGGCGTGGGCGAGGACGCGGGTCGGAGCGTGCGCGAGGGCGTACGCGAGGGGCGTCCTGTGATCGAGCGGCGGCTGCATCCGGTCACGCCGCTGCGGCGGGCGTGGGCGCCGGTGGCCGTGCTGATCGGGTGGGCGGTGCACGATCCGGACCAGGCGCAGCGGCAGCTGAGCCGGCTGACCACGACGACGCTGCTGATCGCGCTCGCGGTGCTGCTTCCGGCCGCGGCGCTGTACGGGTTTCTGAGCTGGTGGTTCACGCATTTCGCGGTGACGGACACCGAGTTGCGGGTGCGGACGGGGCTGCTGTTCCGGCGCACGGCGCACATCCGGCTGGAGCGGATCCAGGCGATCGACGTGACCCAGCCGCTGCTGGCGCGGGTCGCCGGGGTGGCGAAGCTGAAGCTGGATGTGATCGGGACCGACAAGAAGGACGAGCTCGCCTTCCTCGGGGCGGAGGAGGCGCGGGCGCTGCGGGCGGAGCTGCTGGCGCGGGCGGCCGGGTTCGCGCCGGAGACTGCCCACGAGGTGGGCGAGGCGCCGGCCCGTGAGCTGCTGCGGGTCCCTCCGGGGGCGCTGGCGGTGTCGCTGGTGCTGACCGGGGCGACGTGGGGGTGGCTGGTCGTCGCCTCGGTGGCGATACCGCTGCTGTGGATCGCCACCCACAGCCTGTGGACGGTGCTGGCGGCCGGGGTGCCGATGCTGGGTGCGGCCGGGGCGAGCAGTGTGGGGCGGTTCGTGACCGAGTACGACTGGACGGTCGGGGAGTCGCCCGACGGGCTGCGGATCGATCACGGACTGCTGGACCGGGCGCACGAGACGGTGCCGCCGGGGCGGGTGCAGACGGTGCGGATCGTGGAGCCCTGGCTGTGGCGGCGGCGGGGGTGGGTGCGGGTCGAGCTGGACGTGGCCGGGTCGTCGAACTCGCTGCTGGTGCCGGTCGCTCCGCGGGAGCTGGCGGAGGCGGTGATCGCGCGGGTGCTGCCCGGGGTGCGGGTGCCGGCGGCGTCGGAGCTGGCGGGGGCGCCGCGGCGGGCGCGGTGGTGCGTGCCGGTGTGGTGGCGGGGGTACGGGCTGGTGGTGACGGAGGCGGTGTTCGCTGCGCGGCAGGGGTTGCTGCGGCGGAGCCTTGCCTTGGTGCCGCATGCCAAGGTGCAGAGCGTGCGGTTGACGCAGGGGCCCTGGGAGCGGGCTCGGGGGGTTGCGGATGTGCACGTCGACAATGGCGCGAATCGATCGGTCACCGCGCGTCTGCGGGACGCGGAGGAGGCCGCGGCGCTTCTCCGTTCCCAGGCGGAACGCTCCCGCACGGGCCGCCGAGACGCCCGCCCGGACCGCTGGATGACGTGACTGCGGCTGGGTGGGGGTTCGCGTCTGACGCCTGCGGCGCAACTGCGGCTCCGGTGGGGGTGCGCGTAGCGCCCACTCTGGGTGGGTGCCGCGCGCGAGTGCGGCCGCCCAAGGCCGGTGCCCTGCTGACGCCGCAGGCGGCTGTCCCCCTCGCTGCGGCCAGCCGCGTCCCCAACCTCACGAGGCAATACAGCTAGCGCAACCCACCCCCGGCCGGCACCCACGCCGGGTGCCCGAAGCGAGTTGCACAGCTCACCCTCAAACGAGAAGTGACCCGGGGTTCAGGAGACCGCGCTGCGGAGGCCCTGGACGTTGATTTGTTCCGTTTCGTCGTGGGCCGTGAGGTCGATGACCTGGCTGACCGCCCGCGACTCCTTGCCCGCCGGCTTGAACTCCGCCTCCGCCTCCGCCTTGTGCAGCGCAAGCGCCTCCTCACCGACCACATCGGCAAGATCCTCGTTCTGCACAGCCTCCAGCGCGGCCCGCTCCACACCCTTCTTCTTCGTACCGAAGAAGTCGAAGCCCCCCTCCGGCGCCGACCGGCGCACCGGCGCCGTCTGCGGCACGACCGCGACAGCCGTGGGCACCGTGAAGTGACCGGCGGGCCGCCCGCCCTGCTGAGCCGGTACCGCCGGAGGCTGGGTGGCGGCCGCCCCCTCATGGCCGGCGACCGCCTCGGGCTTCCCCGCCGCCTCGTCCTCCGGCGGCGCGTCCTTCCTGGTGGGCTCGGGACCGTCGTCCTCGGGGCTGCCTCCGCCCTCGGCAGGCGCCTTCTCTGCCTTGGCCGCCGCGGACTTCTCGCCCGCCTTGGCGGGCTTGTCGTCGTCGTCCTTCTCGAGGCGCGCCAGGGCGGCGTCGGCGCGGAGGAAGAGCTGGGAGCCCTCGGGGGAGAAGACCGCGGGGATGTCGTCCCTGACCGGCTCCTCTGCGGCGGCGGGCTCGTCCTGTTCCGCGGCGGGGGCGTCCCCCGTGCCGACCGGCAACGCACGTGCGGGGGCCGCGGCCTCTATCTCCAGCACCCGGCGCTGCTCCAGGACGCTCGCCCGGTCCGCCTCCGCCGTGGCGTAGCGGCGCAGCAGGGCCGCGTGCTCGTTGCGCAGCCCGGCCAGCTCCGCCCGCTTGGCCCGCAGCCGCTGCTCCAGCTTCTGGCGCAGCTCGCGCGACTCGTCGAGGTCGGCCTCCAGTTCGGCGACCCGCTCCTCGAAACGCCACTCGTCACTCGCCCGCGCACGCGTGAGGTCGGCGACGCGTTTGCCCGCCTGGATGTCCCAGCGCCGCATCACGACCGCGCCGGTCACCGCCGTGGCCGCCGCGGCCGCGGACAGGATCCGTAGCACCGTCGTTTGCGTGAACACCCAGGGCCCCAGGGCACAGACGAGGGACACGCCTGCGATCGCCGACGGGGGCAGCATCCTGTGCAGAGGCGGGGAATGGCGGTGACGTCCACGTGGCATGGCCAGAAACTTACCGCGAGTAGGCGAATGATGGACCCCCGCCCCGTAAAAACAAAGCCATACCGACGCTTTCACAGCGCATCAGGGAACCCGGTTGAATCGTGAATTGACACCGGGCCCGTTCTTCAAGATCGTTTCGCTTCGGCGAGGCGGTTCCCGAGCCACTCCATGGCGGCCGGAATCTCCCGCCGCCAGGTGTTGAAGTTGTGGCCGCCGCTTTCCAGGATGATCGACGAGATGCGGGTGCGGCCGGTGGCCTTCACCTGCTCGATGAACTTCACCGTGTCCCGGTAGTTGGACTCGCCCTTCTTGCTGCTGCTGACGAGGAGTGCCGTGTCGGGGGCGGGCCGGTGTCCGATGTACCAGCGCAGGTCGGCCTCGTTGCGGAGTTCCTCGTCGCCCTGGAAGAGATCGCCGGTGGTGGGGTCGATCGGCGCCTTGTAGTACGCGGAGAGTCCGGCGCCGGCGCCGAAGACCCCGGGGTGGTGGATCGCCAGTTTGAGGGCGCAGTAACCGCCGGTGGAGTTGCCGACCACCCCCCAGGCGCCGCGCCCGTCCTTCACCCGGTAGTGGCCGCCGATCGTCTCGGGCAGGTCCTTCGCGAAGAAGGTCTCGGTCTGCGGCCCCTTCGGGACGTCCACGCATTCCGTGTCCCGGGGCGGCGCGACGGTCGGGCGCAGCATCACCAGGATCATCGGCGGCATTCTCCCTTCACGGGCCGCCTGGTGGACGGTGCGCGGATAGCGCAGCTTGTCGACGAGCGCCCGCGCGGTGCCCGGATATCCGGTGAGGACGACGGCCGCGGGGAAGTCACTGCCGCGGTGTTCGGCGCGGAAGTACTCCGGCGGCAGATACACGTAGGCGGGGGAGGCGATGCGGCTGGTGCGGCCCGAGATGCGGACCTCGTCGATGCGGCCGGTCTCCTCGGGGCGGGTGCCCGCAACTCCGGGCACCGGCCCGGTGTTCACGACCTTCAGCCCGGCGCCGCCCGCCGCGTGGTCGACGACGACGCCCTGGTCCTTCTGCCGGCCGAACAGGTCGGCCCAGCTCGCGTAGAAGCCGAACGCCTGATTGGCGGCGAGGCCCACCGCCGCGAAGACCGCCAGCTGGGTGGCGAGCAGCAGGCCCACCCGCCCGCAGACCGCCCGCCAGGTGCGCCGGGCCAGCCGTGGCCACAGCCACACCGTGCCGGTGAACAGCAAGGCCGCGGCGAGGGCGGTCGCCCACAGCAGCGTGTCGTTCGTCAGACCCATGGCGTGGTACCTGCCTGCGCTTTCCGCCCGGCGCCCGCCGCCCCTGCTCCGTCACAAGGGCGGCGCCGGGCTGTCGTTGGCCTGTTCGGCGGCTTTGGCGGGCGGAGTGAACCTCTCCTCCCGAGACACCGTCCTAGAGGGCGCAATGTCGCCGGATGCCCGATCGGCACCGGATCCATGATCTCTCGCGGAACTACAGGATTGCGATGTCTGTCAGGACAGATGAGGAAATGCCGGGCCGGGTTCCGAAGCCCGTAGCCCGTGCGCCCCGGCGCGTACGGGACGGCGGCGTGCTGCGTCGCGCGCGCCGGCTGCTGCGCGGGCCACGCCCCGAGTCCGTGCCTCTTCTGGTCGGCCGGGCCTGCGCCCTGGTGGGCCTGCTGGACATCGCCGCGGGCATCTTCCCGCGTTTCCGGCACAGCCGTATGCACGACCTCGCCGAGGTTCTGCCGGGGGCGTTCGGGTCCTTCGCGGCGGCGCTCTCGCTGAGCGCCGGCGTCCTGCTGCTGCTCCTCGCGCACGGGCTGAAGCGGGGCAAGCGGCGGGCCTGGCGGGCCGCGGTCGCCCTGCTCCCGGCGGGCGCGGTGGCCCAGTTCAGCTACCGGCACTCGGTGCTGGGCGTGCTGATCCCGCTGGTGCTGCTCGCCCTGCTGCTGCGCCACCGCGACCAGTTCGCCGCACTGCCCGACCCGCGCAGCAGATGGCGGGCGCTGGCCAACTTCGTACTCATGGGCGCCGGTTCGCTGCTGCTGGGCCTGGTGATCGTCAACGCCCAGCCGGGGCAGCTGATCGGCGACCCGAGCCTGGCCGACCGGCTGACCCACGTGGTGTACGGGCTGTTCGGGGTTGAGGGGCCGGTCGACTACCGGGGCCACACCTCCTGGACCGTCGCCTTCTGTCTCGGCGCCCTCGGCTGGATCACCGCCGTCACCACCATCTACCTGGCGTTCCGTCCCGAACACCCGGCCGCCCGGCTCACCGAGGAGGACGAGGCCCGGCTGCGCGCGCTGCTCGCCGAGCACGGCGGGCGCGACTCCCTCGGGCACTTCGCGCTGCGCCGCGACAAGGCCGTGGTGTTCTCCCCCAGCGGCAAGGCGGCGGTGACCTACCGCGTGGTGTCCGGGGTGATGCTCGCCAGCGGTGACCCCATCGGCGACGTCGAGGCCTGGCCCGGTGCCATCGAGCGCTTCATGGACGAGGCCAGGGCGCACTCCTGGACCCCGGCCGTCATGGGCTGCTCCGAGACCGGCGGCCATGTGTGGACCCGCGAGACCGGCCTCGACGCCCTGGAGATCGGCGACGAGGCGGTGGTCGACGTCAAGGATTTCTCGCTCGCCGGCCGCGCGATGCGCAACGTCCGCCAGATGGTCAAGCGCATCGAGCGCGCCGGTTACGAGACCCGGGTACGGCGTGTCCGTGACCTCGGCGAGGCCGAACTGGACCGCATCCGCCGCGCCGCCGACGACTGGCGCGGCACCGAGACCGAGCGCGGCTTCTCCATGGCGCTGGGCCGGGTCGGCGACCCGGCCGACGGCGACTGCCTGATCGCCACAGCGCACAAGGCCGACGCCGAGCCGGGCGAGTACGGCGATCTGAAGGCGATCCTGCACTTCGTGCCGTGGGGCGGGGACGGCGTCTCCCTGGACCTGATGCGCCGCGACCGCTCGGCCGACCCGGGCATGAACGAACTGCTCATCGTGGCCGCGCTGCGGGCCGCGCCGGCCTTCGGCATCGAGCGGGTCTCGCTCAACTTCGCGATGTTCCGCTCGGCGCTGGCGCGCGGCGAGAAGATCGGCGCGGGCCCGGTGCTGCGGGCCTGGCGGGGGCTGCTGCTGTTCCTGTCGCGCTGGTTCCAGATCGAGTCGCTGTACAAGTTCAACGCCAAGTTCCGGCCCCGCTGGGAGCCCCGCTTCGTGGTCTACCGGGCCTCGGCGGACCTGCCCCGCATCGGCTTCGCCGCGATGCAGGCAGAAGGTTTCCTCAATCCGGCCGTGCCGCTGCCGCGCTTCCTGCGCCGCCGCACCCCGGCCCGCCGCCCCTGCGCGCACATGCTGGACCGCGGCCCGTCGGAAGGTACGGTCCGCGCCGCCTGATCCCGGGCGGGGAGGCCGGGGCGGGGTTGAGGGGGGTGCCTGCACGGGGAGCCACCGGCCGGGGCGCGGCGCTGCACTGCCGCCGCCTGGGCCTACGCTGAACATATGAGCAATCACAGCGGACGCCCTCACGTCGCGGGCCTTCCTCACTGGGACCGGTGCGCGGTCATGGGAGTCGTGAATGTCACCCCCGACTCCTTCTCCGACGGCGGCCGCTGGTTCGACACGTCGAACGCCGTCAAGCACGGCCTGGATCTGATCGCCCAGGGCGCGGATCTGGTGGACGTCGGCGGAGAGTCCACCCGGCCCGGCGCGACCCGCGTCGACGAGGCCGAGGAGCTCAAGCGCGTCATCCCGGTCGTCCGGGGCCTCGCCTCCGAGGGCGTCACGATCTCCGTCGACACCATGCGGGCCTCCGTCGCCGAGCAGGCCCTCGCGGCCGGTGCCGTCCTGGTCAACGACGTCAGCGGCGGCCTCGCCGACCCCGGCATGATCCGCGTCGTCGCCGACGCGGGCGCCCCCTTCGTCGTCATGCACTGGCGCGGCTTCCTGGAAGGCGGCAACATCCGGGGGGTCTACGACGACGTCGTCACCGAGGTCGTCGACGAGCTGCGGGCGCGGGTGGACGCCGTGCTGGAGGGCGGGATCGCCGAGGACCGCCTGATCGTCGACCCCGGTCTGGGCTTCTCCAAGGAGGCCGAGCACGACCTGGCGCTGCTCGCCCGCATCGACCGTCTGCTGGCGCTCGGCCACCCGCTGCTGGTCGCCGCCTCCCGCAAGCGGTTCCTCGGCCGGGTCCTGGTCGGCCCGGACGGCACACCGCCCCCCGCACGGGAGCGCGACGCGGCCACCGCCGCCGTCTCCGCCCTGGCCGCGCAGGCCGGCGCCTGGGCCGTCCGGGTGCACGAGGTCCGCGCCACGGCCGACGCCGTACGCGTCGCCCACGCCATCGAACAGGCGCGCACCACGGCCTCCACGGCCTCCGCGCCCGGCGCGCACGGCGCGGAAGGAGCCCGGTGAGCGCCCCCCACACCGACGTCGAGCAGGTCGAGGCCGCCAACAGGGCCTACTACGAGGCACTCGAACGGGGCGACTTCGAGGAGGTCGCCTCGCTCTGGCTCACCCCGGCCGACCTCGGTGTCGACGAGAGCCACCACGACCCCGCCGAGGCCGGCGTCGTCTCCTGTGTGCACCCCGGCTGGCCGGTGCTCACCGGCCGCGGCGAGGTCCTGCGCTCCTACGCGGTGATCATGGCGAGCACCGACTACATCCAGTTCTTCCTCACCGACGTCCATGTCTCGGTCACCGGCGACACCGCCGTGGTGACCTGCACGGAGAACATCCTCAGCGGCGGCCCCGCCCCCGAGGAGGGCGAGGAGCTCGGCCCGCTGGTCGGCCAGCTGGTGGTGGCCACCAATGTGTTCCGGCGCACACCGGCCGGCTGGAGGCTGTGGTCCCACCACGCCTCCCCGGTGCTCGCCGAGTCCGACGAGGACGACGAGACGCCGCCCGACGACACTCCCGTCGACGACGGCCCCGCCTGAGCCCGCCCGGCCTCCCCGTTTGTGCGGTCGCGCACGTGGTTGGAATCACGCAGCGGCGGGTAGGCGCTGCTTCCGCGCCGTGAGCACCCGGCCTCTCCAGGGCAAACGCGGGATGAATCCTCGCGGCACAGCTCCCGGCCCGCGTCCCCGGTGGCCCGGTGACGTCGGTGCCCGCAGGTAGATTCGACAGAAGGCCGTGGTGTGCCGCCCGCACGCGGTACACCCGGCCGGACCGACGACTGCAGGAGTGATTCGCGTGGATCGTGTCGCGCTGCGCGGCCTGAGGGCCCGTGGGCACCACGGTGTGCTGCCCAAGGAACGCGAGGATGGCCAGACCTTCATCGTTGACCTGGTCCTCGGCCTCGACACCCGCCCGGCCGCGGCCGACGACGACCTGACGAAGACCGTGCACTACGGCGTCGTGGCCGAGGAGGTCGTGGCCGTCGTGCAGGGCGAGCCCGTCAACCTCATCGAGACGCTCGCCGAGCGCATCGCCGAGGTCTGTCTGAAGCACGACGCGGTTCGGGAGGTCGAGGTCTGCGTCCACAAGCCGGACGCCCCGATCACCGTTCCGTTCGACGACGTGACCGTCACCATCACCCGGAGCCGCGTATGACCAGGCCGTTCACTCAGGGGCCCACCGACCCGACCGTTCAGCCCGTGCCCGCCTCCGTGGTCGAGCGGGTCGACGCCGCCGACTCCACGCTGCAGAACCCCAAACGCGCGGTGGTCTCCCTCGGCGCCAACCTCGGCAACCGCCTGGAGACCCTCCAGGGGGCCGTGGACGCCCTGGAGGACACCCCCGGCATCCGCGTCAAGGCCGTCTCGCCCGTCTACGAGACGGAGCCGTGGGGCGTCGAGCCCGGCAGCCAGCCGTCGTACTTCAACGCGGTCGCGGTGCTGAAGACCACCCTGCCGCCCTCCTCCCTGCTGGAGCGGGCGCAGGCGGTCGAGGAGGCCTTCCACCGTGTCCGCGACGAGCGGTGGGGCCCGCGCACCCTGGACGTGGACATCGTCTCCTACGCGGAGATGCGCTCCGACGACCCGCAGCTCACGCTCCCCCACCCCCGCGCGCACGAGCGCGCCTTCGTCCTCGCGCCCTGGCACGACGTCGACCCCGAGGCCGAGCTGCCCGGCCGCGGCCCGGTCGCCGCGCTGCTGGACGAGGTCACCCGCCAGGGCGTCACACAGCGCCCGGACCTGGAACTCCGGCTGCCCGAGTAGCCGTTAAGGTCGAGACGACCGACAGCCGGGGAAGGGACACCGTGAGACAGCTGCGCATCCGGGTGCTGGCCGGCGTTTTCGTCGTCGCCGGGATCCTGTCCTGGGCGGGCGCCCGCCTGTGGAACTCCTTCGGGACCCTGCCGAGCGTCCCCGTGGCCGCCCCGATCGTGCTCGGCCTGATCGCCACGGTCCTCACGGCCACGGCCCTTTCCCTGCGCGCCCGGCTCAAGGCCCAGCGCGAGCGGCGCCCCGACGCCAAGGGCGTCGACCCCCTGATGGCGGCCCGAGCGGTGGTCTTCGGCCAGGCCAGCGCCCTGGTCGCCGCCCTCGTGGCCGGCATGTACGGCGGCGTCTGCGCCTACCTGCTCGAGTCCCTGGAGGTCCCGGCCCGCCGCGACCAGGCCATCTACGCCGGCTTCTCCGTCGTCGCGGGCATCGGGATCATAGCGGCGGGCATCTTCCTCGAGCGCGTCTGCAAACTCCCCGACGACGAGGACGACGACACCAAGGGCGCCGCCCCGGCGGCCTGAGATCCAGTCAGCACGGCCCGTGGGGGCCACGGAGGGCTCCCACGGACGGATCCTCAGAGCCTCAACGGCTCAGCGGGCCATGATCAGGCTCATCGCCTCGTTGCGGGTCGCCGCGTCGCGGAGCTGGCCGCGTACGGCGGAGGTGAGGGTCTTGGCGCCGGGCTTGCGGATGCCGCGCATGGACATGCACATGTGTTCGCACTCGACGACCACGATCACGCCGCGCGGCTCCAGGATCTCCATCAGGGAGTCGGCGATCTGCGTGGTGAGGCGTTCCTGCACCTGGGGACGGCGGGCGAAGACGTCCACCAGCCGGGCCAGCTTGGACAGCCCGGTGATCTTGCCGCTGGTCGAGGGGATGTAGCCGACGTGCGCCACGCCCCGGAAGGGCACCAGGTGGTGCTCGCAGGTCGAGTAGACCTCGATGTCCTTCACCAGCACCATCTCGTCGTGCCCGAGGTCGAAGGTGGTGGTCAGCACATCCTCGGGCTTCTGCCACAGGCCCGCGAATATCTCCTTGTACGCCCGGGCCACCCGTGCCGGCGTCTCCTGCAGGCCCTCCCGGTCCGGGTCCTCGCCGACCGCGATCAGAAGTTCGCGTACGGCCCTCTCCGCCCGCTTCTCGTCGAACTCGCCGATCGGGACCTGGCCGTCCAGCGTCACGGGGTCGGTCATGTGGAGCCTCGTTCCTTGCCTGCGCGCGTGCCCGGGGCACGCATATCGACTGCGGTGACGCAAATACCGCGCCCCCCAGGCTAGAACCTGGGGGGCGCGGCATACATTCCGGGCCTGGCGACTGCCGCCGAGGGGCCGGTGTCAGCTCTCCCGGCGTTCCTCCGGTGCCCGCTCGGGCGTCCCGGTGGTGTCCGCCGCGGTGCTCTTGACGGTGCTGATCGCCTGCGGCGCGCCGTTCGCCCCGTTGGTCAGGGCCAGCTCCTTCGGGGAGAGGACCGGCGGGCGGGTGGACGGCGTGCGGCGGGAGGAGCCGGTCCAGGCGGGCCTGGGCGGCCGCTTGACGACGGGCGCGAAGATCTCGGCGATCTCCTCCTTGCCCAGCGTCTCCTTCTCCAGGAGGGCGAGCACGAGGTTGTCGAGGACGTCACGGTTCTCGACGAGGATCTCCCACGCCTCGTTGTGCGCGCTCTCGATGAGCTTCTTGACCTCTTCGTCGACCAGCGCGGCGACCTCTTCCGAGTAGTCGCGCTGGTGAGCCATCTCACGTCCGAGGAACGGCTCGGAGTGGTCGCCGCCGAACTTGATCGCGCCGAGCCGCTCGGTCATGCCGTACTGGGTGACCATCGCGCGGGCCAGGTTGGTGGCCTTCTCGATGTCGTTGGCGGCACCCGTGGTCGGGTCGTGGAAGACCAGCTCCTCGGCCGCCCGACCGCCCAGCATGTAGGCGAGCTGGTCGAGCATCTCGTTGCGGGTGGTCGAGTACTTGTCCTCGTCCGGCAGGACCATCGTGTAGCCGAGGGCGCGGCCTCTGGACAGGATGGTGATCTTGTGGACCGGGTCGGAGTTGGGCAAGGCCGCCGCGACCAGGGCGTGTCCGCCCTCGTGGTACGCGGTGATCTTCTTCTCCTTGTCCGACATGATCCGGCTCCGCTTCTGCGGGCCCGCGACCACGCGGTCGATCGCCTCGTCCAGCACCTTGTTGTCGATGAGCTTCTTGTCGCTGCGCGCGGTGAGCAGCGCGGCCTCGTTCAGCACATTGGCCAGGTCCGCGCCGGTCATGCCGGGGGTGCGGCGGGCGACGGCCGCCAGGTCGACGTCGGGGGCGACCGGCTTGCCCTTCTGGTGGACCTTGAGGATCTCCAGACGGCCCTGCATGTCGGGGCGGTCCACGGCGATCTGCCGGTCGAAGCGGCCGGGGCGCAGGAGGGCCGGGTCCAGGATGTCGGGCCGGTTGGTGGCGGCGATCAGGATGACGCCGCCCTTGACGTCGAAGCCGTCCATCTCGACGAGCAGCTGGTTCAGGGTCTGCTCGCGCTCGTCGTGACCGCCGCCGAGGCCGGCGCCGCGGTGGCGGCCGACCGCGTCGATCTCGTCGACGAAGACGATGGCGGGGGCGTTGGCCTTGGCCTGCTCGAACAGGTCACGGACACGGGAGGCACCGACACCGACGAACATCTCGACGAAGTCGGAACCGGAGATCGAGTAGAAGGGCACACCGGCCTCGCCCGCGACGGCCCGCGCGAGCAGGGTCTTGCCGGTGCCGGGCGGGCCGTAGAGCAGCACGCCCTTGGGGATCTTGGCGCCGACGGCCTGGAACTTGGCCGGTTCCTGCAGGAACTCCTTGATCTCCTGGAGCTCCTCGACGGCCTCGTCCGAGCCCGCCACGTCGGCGAACGTCGTCTTCGGCGTGTCCTTGGTGATGAGCTTCGCCTTGGACTTGCCGAAGTTCATGACGCGGGAGCCGCCGCCCTGCATCTGGTTCATCAGGAACAGGAAGACGATCACGATCAGAACGAACGGAAGCAGCGACAGCAGAATGCTCACGAAGGGGTTCTGCTTGGACGGCGAGACCGTGTAGCCGTCGGGGATCTGCTTGTTCTCGAACTTGTTCTGAAGCGTGCTGGCGATGGTGACGCCCTGGTCACCGATGTAGCTCGCCTGGATCTTCGAGCTGCCCTCGACCGTTTGACCGTCCTTGAGCGAGACCTTGATGATCTGCTCGTCGCCGGTGGTCAGCTTGGCCGACTCGATCTTGTTCTCATTGATCGCCTGGACGACCTGGCCCGTGTCCACCGTCTTGTAGCCGCCGGACGAGCCGACGACCTGCATCAACACGACCACGGCAAGGACGGCCAGCACGATCCACATGACCGGCCCACGGAAGTATCGCTTCACGTCCATCCATACGGAGCGGTGCCGCCCCGTCCCTCCTGCCATAGTGAGTTTGATAAAGGCTGTTCCTCGGACGGTACCCCAGCATTGTCCCCCGAAGCTGCACGGGACGGCTGGCAATCGCGTCTACGCATGCTCCAACGGCGCGGAGCCCGCCGGGGTTCCCGATCACCGTCCGGGCGAATGGGCCCTTCGGGCTCAGCCGCCGTAGACGTGAGGCGCGAGCGTACCGACGAACGGGAGATTGCGGTACTTCTCGGCGTAGTCCAGGCCGTAGCCGACGACGAATTCGTTGGGGATGTCGAAACCGACCCATTCCACGTCGATGGCGACCTTCGCGGCCTCGGGCTTGCGCAGCAGCGTGCACACCTTCAGGGAGGCGGGCTCGCGCGAGCCGAGGTTGGAGATCAGCCAGGACAGGGTCAGACCGGAGTCGATGATGTCCTCGACGATGAGGACGTGCTTGCCCTTGATGTCGGTGTCGAGGTCCTTGAGGATCCGCACCACACCGGAGGACTGGGTGCCCGCCCCGTACGAGGATACGGCCATCCAGTCCATCGTGACGGGGGTGGACAGCGCCCGAGCGAGGTCGGCCATGACCATCACCGCGCCCTTGAGCACACCGACGATCAGCAGATCCTTGCCCGCGTAATCCGCGTCGATCTTGGCAGCCAGCTCGGCCAGCTTCGCGTCGATCTCTTCCTTGGTGATGAGCACCTTCTCGAGGTCGGCACCCATGTCTTTCGCGTCCACCCGCATCACTTTCGGTCGTCCCACCGGCTGCCGGGCCCCGCCGCCTCCGTCGCCGAGGGGGCACCGTTTCAGCCTTGCCGAATCACCAGTCTGCCACCCTGCCGCCGGGCGACGACTTTGCCGGGGAGATTGATGGCCCCCTGGCCGCGCCAGCCGGTGATCAGCCGGTCGACCTCCTCGATGTGCCGGGCGAACAGCGAACCGGCCGGTGCGCCCGCCTCGATGGCGGCGCGGCGCAGCACGCGGCGGCGCACGGCGGGCGGCAGGGCGTGGAGCCCGGCGCACTCCAGGCCGCCGTCGGCGTCGCGGACGCCGGCCTCGGCGCGGGAGGCCCAGGCGTCGAGGGCGTCGGCGTCGTCGCGGGAGAGCTGGGCGGTGCGGGCGAGGGCCTCGACGACGCCCTTGCCGAGCGCCTTCTCCAGGGCGGGCAGGCCCTCGTGGCGCAGCCGGGAGCGGGTGTAGGACGGGTCGGTGTTGTGCGGGTCGTCCCAGACCGGCAGGGACTGGACCATGCAGGCCTTGCGGGCGGTCTGCCGGTCGAGCTGGAGGAAGGGGCGCCTGTAACGGCCGCCGGCCCCCGAGACCGCGGCCATTCCGGACAGGGAGCGGATGCCGGAGCCGCGGGCGAGGCCCAGCAGGACGGTTTCGGCCTGGTCGTCCCTGGTGTGGCCGAGCAGGACGGCGCGGGCGCCGTGCCGTTCGGCGGCGGCGTCCAGGGCGGCGTAGCGGGCGTCGCGGGCCGCGGCCTCGGGCCCGCCCTCGCGGCCGACGGTCACGGCGACGGACTCGGCCGGGTCGAGACCGAGTTCTCTCATGCGCTGCACGACCTCCGCCGCACGCAGGTCGGAGCCGGGCTGGAGTCCGTGGTCGACGGTGATGCCGCCGGCGCGGACGCCGAGCCGGGGGGCCTCGAAGGCGAGGGCGGAGGCGAGGGCCATGGAGTCGGCGCCGCCGGAGCAGGCCACCAGCACGAGCGGGGCCAAGGAGCGTCCGTGCGGGGTGGCCACCGAGGCCCGGGACGGGGTGCGGCCGCGCCCGCCGGCGCGCTGCTGGTGATGTCCGTGCTGTTCGTGCAGGCCGTGCTGCTGGTGGTGCTCGTGCTGCCCGTGGCGCCCGTGGTGCTCGCCGGGAGCGTGTTCAGCGTGTTCAGCGAGGATGTCGTGGAGTACGCGGCGGACCGCCAGGCGTATCGCCGCGACCGCAGGATGGGGACCCATGTCCGGTTCCCTTCATGAAGTTGTCGGGGGGTGAGCCCGAGGTTCGGTCACGCAGAGTGTGTAGATGGTGACAGAACCGGGCCGTTCCCCGAGCATTGCACGCCTACCCATGGCTCACGGTCCCTCGGACGGGTGATTGGAGGGGACTCCGCATGCCGTCGTGCGGAGCTTATGCCTCCGGTTTGCGGTGCACCCGTGTGATCCAGTCCGCCGGTTTGGAGATCTCCGCCTTGGTGGGGAGCGTGTTGGGCGAGGTCCACACGCGGTTGAAGCCGTCCATGCCGACCGCCTCGACGACCGCGCGGACGAAACGTTCCCCGTCGCGGTACTGGCGCAGCTTGGCGTCCAGGCCCAGCAGCTTGCGCAGCGCCAGGTCCAGGCGGGAGGCGCCCTTGGCGCGGCGCTGCTGGAACTTCTCGCGGATCTCGGCGACGGTCGGCACGACCTCGGGGCCGACGCCGTCCATCACGTAGTCGGCATGGCCCTCCAGCAGGGACATCACGGCGGTGAGGCGGCCGAGGATCTCGCGCTGGGCGGGGGTCTGGACGACCTCCACCAGGGAGCGCCCGCCGTCCTCCTCCTCGCCCTCGGGCCGGCCGCCTGCCAGCGTCTGGGCGGCGTCGCGGATGCGTTCCAGGACGGTCATGGGGTCGACGTCGGTCTCCGCCAGAAACGACTGGATCTCGCCCTCCAGGTGGTCGCGCAGCCAGGGCACGGCAGTGAACTGGGTGCGGTGGGTCTCCTCGTGCAGGCACACCCACAGCCGGAAGTCGTGCGGGTCGACGTCGAGTTCGCGTTCGACGTGGACCACGTTGGGCGCGACGAGCAGCAGCCGGCCGCCGCCGTTCTCCCCGGCGGGCAGGTCGCGGGTGGCGGGGGCGAAGGTCTCGTACTGGCCGAGGACGCGGGAGGCGAGGAAGGACAGCAGCATGCCCAGCTCGACGCCGGTGACCTTGCCGCCCACGGCGCCCAGGACCGCGTTGCCGGGGCCGCTGCCGCGCCGCTGCTGCATCTTGTCGAGCAGCGGCTTGAGCAGTTCACGGAATCCGGCGACGTTGGCGCGTACCCAGCCGGGCCGGTCGACCACCAGCACCGGGGTGTCGCGGGTCTCCTCCGTCCCGAGACGAGTGAAGCCCCGGACGTGACCCTCCGAGGCTTGCGCGTGCCGGCGCAGCTCCGCGACGACGGCCCTGGCCTCGTCGCGGCTCACGTCGGGGCCGGGTCGCATGAGCCGGGTCGCGGTCGCGACCGCGAGGTTCCAGTCGACCATCCCGGAAGAGGCAGCACCACCGATGCTCGTCATGGGTCAACGGTACGTGAGTGCCGGGGAAGCGGGCAGGGCAGCGAGATCCCGCAGGCTGACGGGGCGGGCGGGGGTGCCCGCCCGCGTCACCGGCAGCCGCACCCCGCGAGGGCCGTGGCCGCCTTGTCCAGGGCGTTCTGGGCGGCGCCCCGGTCCGTGCCGGTGCCCAGGAAGGCGAACGCCAGCAGGCGCCCGTCGCGGTCGACGACGGTGCCCGCGAGGGTGTTGACGCCGGTGAGGGTGCCGGTCTTGGCGCGGACCACGCCCCCCGCCCCGTCGGCGTAGCGGCCGCTGAGGGTGCCGGTGAAGCCGGCGACGGGCAGGCCGGTGAGGACGGGGCGCAGCTCGGGGTGGGCGGGGTCGGCGGCCTTGACCAGCAGTGAGGTGAGCAGGTCGGCGGTGAGCCGGTCGCGGCGGTCCAGGCCGCTGCCGTCGCGCAGCACGGCGCCCTTCAGCGGGACCTTCAGCTTCTGCAGCTGGGCGCGCACCGCCGCCGAGGCGCCGGCGAAGTCGGCGCGCTTGCCGGTGGCGATCGCGGTGTGCCGGGCGAGGGCCTCGGCGATGTCGTTGTCGCTGTTGGTCAGCATCCGCTCGACCAGGGCGGAGAGCGGGGGCGAGGAGACCGAGGCGAGGGTGGCGGCCCGGCTGCTGGACTTCGACGGGCCGGGCGGCGAGGTCTGCACGCCGTGCTTGCGCAGCAGCTCGCCGAAGGTGCGGGCGGCGTCGGCGGCCGGGTCGGGGACGCGAGGGGCGGCGCCGCTGCCGGAGTCGTCGGTGCGGGCCTCGTCGGTCATCAGGGGGGTGATCTCGGCGATGTTGGTGTTCTCGCCGATCGGGTGCCGCCGGTCGCCGGGGTAGAGGGTCTCGTCGTAGGAGAGCGTCACCTTGCGCACGCCCCGCTTGGCGAGGGCGGCGGCGGTCCGCTCCGCGAGGTCGCTCAGGCGGGCCGCGCCGGGTGCGGGCTTCTTCCGGGCGGTGAGCGTGGGGTCGCCGCCGCCGACCAGCACGACCTCGTTGGTGTCGGGCTCGTAGGTGGCGCGGGTGGTGAGCCGGTGGTCGGGGCCGAGCGCGGAGAGCGCCGCGGCCGCGGTGACGATCTTGATGGTGGAGGCGGGGGTGAGCGGGGTGCCGGGGGCGGTGCCGTAGAGGCGTCTGCCGGTGGCCACGTCGACGACCGAGGCGGAGTGGCGGCCCAGCGCCGGGGTCTTCAGCAGCGGGTCGAGGACGCCCGCGAGGGCCTTGCCGCGGGGTGCCGACTGGACGGTGGTGGCGGTGCCGCCGAGGCCGGTGAGCACGGAGGGGGCGCTGGGGGGCGTGCGCGTCTCGCGCGGCGTACCCGCTCTGCCCCGGGTGCTGCCGTGATCTGCGCCACGCGCGGCTTCCAGGGCGACGGCCCGGTCCCGCTCGGCCGTACGCTGACCCGAGGAGTCCCAGGGGCCGGAGACGGTCACCACGCCGACGGCCAGGGCCAGTCCGGCGGTGGCGGCGGTCGCGGTGTACAGCCCGGGCTTCGGCCGGGAGCCCCGCCTGACCTGCGGTGATCCGGTGCCGGCAGACCGTCGCAGCGCATCGCCCACGCGCGCGAGCGACGGTCGTACGGCGTCCGCGATCCGCTCGACATGCGGTCTCGCGCCTCGCCAAGGCCTCAGCTCTGGCACGACCACCAGCCCCTTTCGCGATCACACACCTGCGTGAGGGACACTTAATCACCAGAACTATGTGCTGATCATGGAGGAGCCACCGGTGGAGTTCGACGTCACGATCGAGATCCCGAAGGGTTCGCGGAACAAGTACGAGGTGGACCACGAGACGGGTCGGATCCGCCTGGACCGTCGACTCTTCACCTCGACCGCCTACCCGACCGACTACGGCTTCGTCGAGAACACCCTCGGCGAGGACGGTGACCCGCTGGACGCGCTGGTCATCCTGGACGAGCCGACGTTCCCGGGCTGCCTGATCAGGTGCCGCGCGATCGGCATGTTCCGCATGACGGACGAAGCGGGTGGCGACGACAAGCTGCTGTGCGTCCCGTCGACGGACCCGCGCGTGGAGCACCTGCGGGACATCCACCACGTGTCGGAGTTCGACCGCCTGGAGATCCAGCACTTCTTCGAGGTCTACAAGGACCTGGAGCCCGGCAAGTCGGTGGAGGGCGCCAACTGGGTCGGCCGAGCCGACGCCGAGGCCGAGATCGAGCGGTCCTACAAGCGTTTCAAGGAGCAGGGCGGCCACCACTGAGGTCCCGCGCGGCACACGAACCGCGAACCGCGGCACACGAACCGCGAACGGGCCGTACGCCTCGCGCGTGCGGCCCGTTCCGCTGTGCCTGCGCATACTGAGGCTCGACGGGGCAGGGGCCTCTACGGAAACAGGCAGACCGACCCGAGTCGCACAGGGAGCGCAACGCAGGTGACGGACGCGGAGGACCGCAAACCGCTGTCGGACGAGGCGAGGAGTGCCTTCACCCCTCCCCCGGGACTGCCGTCGCCGGTGGAGAGCGAATCGGAGATCACCTCGGAGTTCGCCGTTCCCGAAGGCCTGACCGTGCCCAGGAACGACTCCGGCGACTCCGAGACGACCTCCGAGTTCGCCGTCCCGGACGGCCTGGAGGTGTCCCCGCCGCAGCCCGCCGAGGCGGAGGGCTCGGCGTTCAGCCCGCCGAAGACCTACAGCGCCCGGCACGCCCCGCACGCCTTCACACCTCCCGGCGGGACACCGGTCGTCAGCATCACCCCGGACGTGCCCTGGCAGGACCGGATGCGCACCATGCTGCGCATGCCGGTGGCCGAGCGTCCGGCCCCGGAGAAGGCGGCGCCGAAGCCGGAGGAGGGCGGCCCGGCCGTCCCGCGCGTGCTCGACCTGACGCTGCGTATCGGCGAGCTGCTGCTCGCGGGCGGTGAGGGCGCCGAGGACGTGGAGGCGGCGATGTTCGCCGTGTGCCGCTCCTACGGCCTGGACCGCTGCGAACCGAACGTCACCTTCACCCTGCTGTCCATCTCCTACCAGCCGTCCCTGGTGGACGACCCGGTGACCGCCTCCCGCACGGTGCGCCGCCGGGGCACCGACTACACCCGGCTGGCGGCCGTGTACCAGCTGGTGGACGACCTCAGCGACGACGAGACGCACATCTCCCTGGAGGAGGCCTACCGGCGGCTGGCGGAGATCCGGCGCAACCGGCACCCCTACCCCGGCTGGGTGCTGACGGTGGCGAGCGGAGGGCTGGCGGGCGCGGCCTCGCTGCTGGTGGGCGGCGGTCTGCTGGTGTTCGTCGCCGCCGCGGCCGGCGCGATGCTCGGCGACCGGCTGGCCTGGCTGTGCGCGGGCCGGGGGCTGCCGGAGTTCTACCAGTTCACGGTGGCCGCGATGCCTCCCGCGGCGATAGGCGTGACGCTGACGCTGGCGCACGCGGACGTGAAGGCGTCCGCGGTGATCACCGGTGGGCTGTTCGCGCTGCTGCCCGGGCGGGCGCTGGTCGCGGGCGTGCAGGACGGGCTGACCGGCTACTACATCACCGCCTCGGCGCGTCTGCTGGAGGTCCTGTACTTCTTCGTGGGCATCGTCGCCGGGGTGCTGGTGGTGCTGTACTTCGGCGTGCAGCTGGGCGCCCAGCTCAACCCGGACGAGGCGCTGGTGCTCTCCGAGCGGCCGGTGCTGCAGATCCTCGCGTCGATGCTGCTGTCGCTGACGTTCGCGGTGCTGCTGCAGCAGGAGCGGCACACCGTGCTGATGGTGGCCCTCAACGGCGGGGTCGCCTGGGTGGTGTACGGGGCGATGCGCTACGCCGGCGACCTCTCACCGGTCGCCTCCACGGCCGCGGCGGCCGGGGTGGTCGGGCTGTTCGGGCAGCTGCTGTCGCGGTACCGGTTCGCCTCCGCGCTGCCGTACACCACGGCGGCGATCGGGCCGCTGCTGCCGGGTTCCGCGACGTACTTCGGGCTGCTGGCGATCGCACAGAACGAGGTCGACACCGGGCTGGTGTATCTCTCGCAGGCGGTGGCCCTGGCCATGGCCATCGCGATCGGGGTGAACCTCGGGTCGGAGATCTCCCGGATGCACCTGCGGATCGGGTCGGCGGAGAAGCGCCGCGCGGCCAAACGGACGCGCGGCTTCTAGGACTTCCGGTTCCAGGGCTTCTGGTTCCAGGACTTCCGGTTCCAGCTTCTGGTTCCAGGGCTTCTGGTTCCAGGGCTTCCGCGGGGGCTTTTCGGGCCCGGCGGGCTCCCGGGCCGTCTACAGGCGCGGGTCGTACGTGCGCTGGGGGTCGTACGGCGGCTGCTGAGGGTCGTACGACGGCTGCTGGAGGTCGTAGGGCTGGTGCGGCGGGTCGTACGGCTGCTGGGCGTCGTACGGCTGGTGCGGGTCGATGCGGCGGAGCTGGGTGGTGGGCTCGTCCCGCACCGGGTACGGCGGCTGCGGGTGCTGCTGCTGGGGCTGCTGCGCGGGCCCGGCCTCGGCGGCGCGCTTCTTCTTCCCGCGCTCCCGGAGGTACTCGACGATGATCGGGACCACCGAGAGGAGGACGATCAGGACCAGGATCGCCTCGATGTTGGTCTTGATGAACTCGATCTGGCCGAGCCAGTAGCCGCCGCAGGTGACGCCCGTGCCCCAGGCGATGCCGCCGATCACGTTGTAGGTGAGGAACGTGCGGTACTTCATCCGGCCGGCGCCGGCCACGATCGGGGCGAAGGTGCGCACGATGGGGACGAAGCGGGCCAGGACGATCGCCTTCGGGCCGTACTTCTCCATGAACTCGTGGGCCTTCTCCAGGTTCTCCTGTTTGAAGAGCCTGGAGTTGGGCCGGCTGAAGATTCTCGGGCCGAAGAACTTGCCGATCATGTAGCCCACCTGGTCGCCGAGGACGGCGGCGATCACGATGAGCGTGCAGACCAGCCACAGCGGCTGGCTGATGTAGTTGCCCTCGGCCACGAAGAGGCCGGCCGTGAACAGCAGGGAGTCACCGGGCAGAAAGGCGAAGAGTCCGGACTCCGCGAAGACGATCAGCAGGATGCCGGGAAGGCTGAAGGTCTCGATCAGGTAGTCCGGGCTCAGCCACTCGGGGCCGAGCGCAAGGGTGGTCACGGGGCTGTGGCTCCTGCTGCTTGGGGGACGTGGGCAAGGCTGGCTGCTCAAACTATCAACGCAGCCGCCTCGGCCCGGGTTCCATGGGCGTACCCAGGATGCACCGGGACACGCCATGGGCAAACCTGGGGTCCATGGGCATTGAAGATTACGGCGGTGGACAGGGCCCCGGGGCCGACGTCCTGGTGGTGACGACCAACGACGTTCCCGGCTACCGGGTGCAGCAGGTCGTGGGTGAGGTGTTCGGGCTGACCGTGCGCTCCCGGCACGTCGGCAGCCAGATCGGCGCGGGACTGAAGTCCCTGGTCGGCGGCGAGCTCAAGGGGCTCACCAAGACGCTGGTGGAGACCCGCAACCAGGCCATGGAGCGCCTGGTGGAGCAGGCACGCGCACGCGGCGCCAACGGCGTGCTGGCCTTCCGTTTCGATGTGACGGAGGCCGCCGACGTCGGCACCGAGGTGTGCGCCTACGGGACGGCGGTGGTCCTGGCCCGGGAGTGACGCCCGGGCCAGGGATCACGCGGTGTGCCGGGCGGCGTTGGCGAGGATCGCGTCCCGCATGTAGGCGGCCAGGCCCGGCTTGGCCCGGTCGATGTTCTGCGTGAAGCGCTCGTCGTTGACGTACATCTCACCCAGGCAGGTGTGCATCTCGTGGCTGCACTCGTAGTGGTTGCGGCAGATGCCCTGGCGGTGGTCCTCGGCGGCGTCCATCGCCGCCTCGGAGTCGGCCGGCTCGCCGGCCTCCATCAGGGCGACGAAGCGCCGGGTGAGCTCGTCGGCCTCGCGCTGGATCCGCTTCCAGTCCTCCTTGGTGTAGGAGGCGGCCTTCTGCTGTGACTGGCGGTAGGCCTCGGTGTCGCCCCAGCGTTCGCGCACCTCGTCCTCGTACTGATCGGGGTCGAAGTCGCCGAAGACCTCGAACTTCTCCTCGGGCGTGAGGTTGATGCCCATCTTTCGTGCCTCCATGGCCTGCTCCACGGCCGCCGCCATCTTCTGCAGCTTCTCGATCCGGGCGGTCAGCAGTTCGTGCTGGCGGCGCAGATGCGCGCGCGGGTCCGCGTCCGGGTCGTCGAGCAGGGCGGCGACCTCCTCGAGCGGGAAGCCGAGCTCCCGGTAGAACAGGATCTGCTGCAGCCGGTCGAGGTCGGCGTCGCTGTAGCGCCGGTGCCCCGCATGGCTGCGCTCGCTGGGGACGAGCAGGCCGATGTCGTCGTAGTGGTGCAGGGTGCGCACCGTGACTCCGGCGAAGCCGGCCACCTGTCCGACGGAGTAGCTCACTTCCGCTCCCTTCTCGGTACGCACTTCACGATGAGTCCTCACGCCACGTGAGGTGCAAGCCCGTTTCCGCCCACGGGTGTCACACCGGTGCCCACGGGTGTCACACCGGCTGCGCCGCGCCCGGAATGCCCTCTTGGTCCGCCTATCGTGAGCGAGTGATCCAGCACAGCGCGCAGCAGGAGCCCTCCCCCGCCCCGGCGGCCCCCGCGCGTGCCCTGCTGCCCACCATCGTCCCCGCCCTGCTCGTCGGCATCGTGGCGAGCCTGGTGCTGCTGGGCGTCGAGGCCGCGGCCGAGCAGCTGGAGCACCTGCTGTGGCGGGACCTGCCGGACGCGCTCGGGGTCGGCAGATACTCCGTGCTGTGGATGTTCGTGGTGCTGCTCGCCACGGCCGTCGCGGTGGGCCTGGTGGTGTGGAAGGTCCCCGGGCACGCCGGTCCCGACCCGGCGACGACGGGGCTTGACGCGCCCGTGCTGCCTCCGGCGGTGCTGCCGGGGCTGGTGCTGGCCACCGGTCTGATGCTGGCGGGCGGCCCGAGCCTGGGCCCGGAGAACCCGATCATCGCGGTGAATGTCTCGCTGGCGGTCTGGCTGGGCATGAGGGCCTTCCCCAAGGCCCCGGAGAAGGGCTGGGTGGCGCTGGCGGAGGCGGCGACCATCGGGGCCCTGTTCGGCACACCGGTGGCCGCCGCGCTGATCATCTCCGAGGCGCTGGCCGGGCAGCGGATCAAGGGGCAGCTCTGGGACAGCCTCTTCGCACCGCTGCTCGCCGCGGCGGCCGGGGCGATCACCGTCACCCTGGTGGCCCAGCCCGTCTTCGACCTGGGCCTGCCCGCGTTCGGCCACCCGGGCTGGACCGACCTGCTCGCCGCCGTGACCGTCGCCCTGGCGGGCGCACTGCTCGGCATGGGCGCCGTCTACGCCTTTCCCCACGTCCACGGCGCCTTCCGGCGGCTGCGGCACCCGATGCTGATGCTCCCGGCGGGCGGCGTGGTGCTGGGCGCCCTGGCGGCGCTGGGCGGGCATCTGACCCTCTTCAAGGGGCTCGACGAGATGACGGAGCTCGGGCACGACCCCGGGGGCTGGTCGGCGGGCGAGTTCGCGGTGATGGCGGTGGTGAAGGTGGCCGCCATGGTGGTCGCCGCCTGCTGCGGCTTCCGGGGCGGGCGGATCTTCCCTGCCGTGTTCGCCGGCACCGCGCTCGGGCTGTGCGCCCACGCCCTGGTGCCCGAGGTGCATCCGGCGGTGGGGGTGGCGGCGGCGGTGCTCGGGATGCTGCTGGCGATCACCCGGCAGGGCTGGCTGAGCCTCTTCGTCGCCGCCGTACTGGTCACCTCGCCCGGCGTCATCACGCTGCTGGTGCTCGCCTCGCTGCCGGCCTGGCTGCTGGTGACCGGGCGCCCGCAGATGCAGCTCGGCCCGGACGCACGGGCGGTGCGCTGACCGTGCCGGCCCTCCCGGGCCGCCCAACAACTTACGGAGGACCCATGCCGCTCATCCAGGGCCCGAAGGACCACGAGCGTCCCCTGTCCGTCAATCCCTTCCTGGGAGCCGCCAACCCGGTGGGCGACATGACCGGGGCGCCGCCCAAGCACCGGCTGCCCGAGGGGCCCATGGCGCCCTCGACGGCGTATCAGCTGGTGCACGACGAGCTGATGCTGGACGGCAACGCCCGGCTGAACCTGGCCACCTTCGTCACCACCTGGATGGAGCCGGAGGCCGGGGTGCTGATGATGGAGTGCCGGGACAAGAACATGATCGACAAGGACGAGTACCCGCGCACCGCCGAGCTGGAGCGGCGCTGTGTGGCGATGCTCGCCGACCTGTGGCACGCACCCGACCCGTCGGCGGCCGTGGGCTGTTCGACGACCGGCTCCAGCGAGGCGTGCATGCTCGCCGGGATGGCGCTCAAACGGCGCTGGGCGCTGCGCAACGCCGACCGGTATCCCTCGAAGGACGCCCGGCCGAATCTCGTCATGGGCATCAATGTGCAGGTCTGCTGGGAGAAGTTCTGCAACTTCTGGGAGGTCGACGCCCGTCAGGTGCCCATGGAGGGCGAGCGGTTCCACCTCGACCCGCAGGCCGCCGCCGAGCTGTGCGACGAGAACACCATCGGGGTCGTCGGCATCCTGGGCTCCACCTTCGACGGCTCCTACGAGCCGATCGCCGAGCTGTGCGCGGCGCTGGACGCGCTGCGGGAGCGCACCGGGCTCGACATCCCGGTGCATGTCGACGGGGCGTCCGGCGCGATGATCGCGCCGTTCCTCGACGAGGACCTGGTGTGGGACTTCCGGCTGCCGCGGGTGGCGTCGATCAACACCTCGGGGCACAAGTACGGACTGGTCTACCCCGGTGTCGGCTGGGCGCTGTGGCGGACCGCGGAGGCGCTGCCCGAGGAGCTGGTGTTCCGGGTGAACTACCTGGGCGGCGACATGCCGACCTTCGCACTGAACTTCTCCCGGCCGGGAGCCCAGGTGGCGGCCCAGTACTACACGTTCCTGCGGCTGGGCCGGCAGGGTTTCAAGGCCGTGCAGCAGGCCTCCCGGGATGTCGCCCGCTCGCTCGCCGAACGGATCGAGGCGATGGGCGACTTCCGCCTGCTGACCCGGGGCGACCAGCTCCCGGTGCTCGCCTTCACCACCGCCGACGGCGTCACCTCCTACGACGTCTTCGACGTGGCCCGGCGGCTGCGCGAGAACGGCTGGCTGGTGCCCGCCTACACCTTCCCGGCGAACCGTCAGGACCTGTCGGTGCTGCGGCTGGTGTGCCGCAACGGCTTCTCCGAGGACCTGGCCGACCTCTTCGAGGACGACCTGACCCGCCTCCTGCCGGAACTCCGCCGCCAGCCCCGCCCCCTCACCGAGGACAGGGCCGCGGCGACGGGGTTCCATCACTGATCAACTGCGTCCTGCTCGAGGGGCTCAGCCGGGCGGTCCGGTCGGCCGAGCCCCCGGACTACCGGCTGAGCCCGGCGAACCTGCGCACCGCGAGCGGGAAGAACACGGCGAGCAGGGCCGGCGGCCAGGCGACGGCCGCCCACACGTGCCCGGACTCCCGGGCGGGGCCGGGCAGGCCGCGGAGGGCGTCGGCCGTCCGGGAGATCGGGTTCCACTGGACGACCGTGCCCAGCCAGTCGGGCATGGACGTGGGCGCGGCGATGGCGGTGGACAGGAAGCCGAACGGCCGGACCAGGATCTGCACGGCCTGCACCGCCTCCGGCTTCCCCGCCACCAGCGCCAGATGGATGCCGGCCCACAGCATCGCGAACCGCAGCAGCAGGAGCAGCCCCAGGGCGGTGAGGGAAGCCACCGGCCCGCCGTGCGCCCGCCAGCCGAGCAGGGCGGCGACGCCCAGCAGCACCACCAGGCCCAGCACCGACTGGAGCATGTCGGCGGCCGCCCGGCCGACCAGCACGGCACCGCTGGTCATCGGCCTGGGCCGGAAGCGGTCCAGGACGCCCTTGCCGAGGTCCTCTGAACTCGCTGAACTTCGCTGTGCGACCTCTCAGTGCTCGTCGTCCGGATGGCGTTCGCCCGTCGCGTAGGGGTTCTCCTCGCCCTCGGGCAGGATGCCGACGAAGGGCTCGCCCTCGCCGGCGAAGGTGTAGGCGCCGCCGCGGATCCGCTCGATCAGGCCGCGGGTCCAGGCGGCGCCGGTGTCGGCCGAGTGGATCCAGAAGTCCATGATCTCGCCGATGTGCCCGAGCCGGCCGGGCCCGTCCTCCGGGACGTAGTACTCGGTGACCGACTTGCGCCACTCCTCGATCGCCCGCACCCGCTCCTGAAGCAGAGCCAGGGCCTCCGCGCGCTCGAGGTCGACCATGAAGCCGAGGGCGGCGGAGAGCACGTCCGGCTTCTGGTCGTAGGACGTCAGGGACGCCCGCAGCAGCCGGAAGTACTCCTCGGTGCCCTGCTCGGTGATCTCGTACTCGGTGCGCGGAGGCCCGCCGGCCGTGGACGGGGCGACCTCGTGCGCGTGCAGCAGGCCCTGCTTCGCCATCTGCTTCAGGGCGTGGTAGATCGAGCCCGGCTTGGCGTTGGACCACTCGTGCGCGCCCCAGTACTCCAGGTCGTTGCGCACCTGGTAGCCGTGGGCCCGCCCGTGCTGGCGCACCGCGCCCAGCACGAGAAGACGGATCGCTGACATGGGCCCAGCGTAGAGCCCGGGCGGATCAGCCCCGGCCGGCGCCCTGCTCCAGGGCCACCAGCTCGAAGGCGGTCTTTCCGCCCAGCGACTCGCGGATGAGATCGGCGTGGCCGGCGTGCCGGGCGGTCTCGCGGATCAGGTGCAGACACAGCCAGCGCATGGACACGCGTCCCTCGGGCGGGAACCAGGGCTGGTCCGGCAGGGCGAAGGTGTCGTCCAGGCTGGGCACCGAGCGGATGAACGCCTCCGTCTCCGCCGCCGCCTTCTCCCCGTACTGAAGCTGCCCCTCGACGGTCTCGTCGCCGACCAGCCGGAAGCACTCGTCCCAGTTCGACTAGGGTCCGTCTTCAAACGGATCTTGCCCAGAGTAGGAATGACGCGAGCGAGACCGCTGCTTCGTAGGAGGTGGCGGT
>NZ_BAAAGU010000038.1:0-75665 GCF_039524635.1 Streptomyces thermocarboxydovorans
CCACCTCCTACGAAGCAGCGGTCTCGCTCGCGTCATTCCTACTCTGGGCAAGATCCGTTTGAAGACGGACCCTAGTCAGACATGGGGTCATTCCCCCAGCCGCGGCAGCACCCGCTCGGCGAACAGCTGCAGGCTCCGCCACCCCTCGTCCACCGGCATCCCGCCCGCCAGCGGATGCAGCACATAGGTCCCGCGCTCCAGTGCCAGGCACTCCTCGGGCGTGACGATCCGGTACACACCCTCCGCGCACAGTTCCTCCACCGTCGCCGCGGCCGACCGCACCGCCGAGCGGGCCCCGGCCGGCTGCCAGGAGGCGTAGGTCCGCGCCTCGTGCAGGAAGTGCCTGCCGTAGCGCGCCCATGCCTGCTCGGGATTCTCCGCGAGATGCAGCAGCGACGTCTCGGCGGACGGCATCATCATCCAGCCGCTGGTGCCGTACTCCGCGAGCCTCGCCTTGTAGTACGCCTCCAGCTCCGGCAGATGCGCGCTGGGGAAGAACGGCAGCCCGAACCGGGCGGCGCGGCGGGCAGCGGCCCGCGACGAGCCGCCCACCAGCAGCGGCGGATGCGGCTCCGAGTACGGGCGCGGGGTGACGCGCACCGTGCGGCCGCGGTAGGTGAACTCCTCGCCGGTCCAGGCCTTCAGCAGCGTGTCCAGCAGCTCGTCCTGGAGTCTGCCGCGCTCGGCGAAGTCCACGCCGGCCCGCTCGTACTCCTCCGGGCGGTAGCCGATCCCGGCCACGGTGACCAGCCGGCCGCCGCTGAGCAGATCCAGCACCGCGATCTCCTCGGCCAGCCGCAGCGGGTCGTACAGCGGGCCGATCATCGCGGAGACGGTGACGGTCAGGCGCCGCGTCGCGCCGAGCACGGCGCCCGCGAAGGCGAAGGGTGCGGGCAGCCAGTCGTCGGGCACCCCGTGGTGCTCCTCCGTCTGCACCGTGGTGATCCCGCGGTCGTCCGCGTACACCGCCATCGCCAGGGCGGCCCGGTAGCGGGCGGAGAGCTCCGCCGGGGACGCGCCCCGGGCGACCAGATTGAACCGTACGACCGTGACGGGCATGCCCTTCGTCCCCCTCCACCGCCGAGCCGGTGACGGAGCGAACCGTAGCTGACGCACCGTCAGATCGCCAGGGTGCCGGCGAGCAGGGGCGGCCGACCGCGGCCGGCCTTCCGAATGACTGGCATGGGGGAGCCGAGTCGGGCAGTTCGGGAGGGCCGGCCGCGGCCGGGGTCTGGAGAGTGCTCCGGGTGGCCTCAGACGGCCTCGGCGGTCTCGGGCAGCTCGGCCGCGAGCCGTTCCGTGAGGTCGACGACCTCGGCGACGCCCCCGAAATCCCGGACCGCGTTGTCCACGGTCTTCCGGATGCGGGTGTTGACGCGCTCCGAACGCACCTTCTTGGCGGCCTTGATGGCCTCGGTGGCCAGCGCCGCGCCCTGCTCCGGCTCGCGCTGCAGCAGATGCACGGTGGCCATGCCGATCAGGTTGAGGGCGTAGCTGCGCTGGTGCTCGCCGGACTCCCGGGCGAACAGCTCCACGGCCCGCTGCATCAGCGGCTCGGCCAGCGAGGCGTAGGTGGGGCTGCGGCCGGCCACATAGGCGAGGTCGCGGAATGAGTGGGAGTTCTCCCCGTAGAGCTCGGCCTCGGAGAAGAACTTGATCCAGTCGGGGTCCGGCTCGTCCCACTCGTCGGCCTCGGCGAAGGTGTCCTCGGCCATGCGCACCGCCCGCTTGCAGCGGCCGGGCTGGCCCATGTTGGCGTAGGCGCGGGCCTCCATCGCATACAGCATCGACTGGGTGCGCGGACTCGCGCAGTCCCGGCTGCCGTACTGGGCGAGATGGATGAGCTCCAGGGCGTCCTCGGGGCGGCCGAGGTGGATCATCTGGCGGCTCATGTTGGACAGGATGTAGGAGCCGAGCGACCGGTCGCCCGCCTCCTTGGCGGCGTGCAGGGCGAGCACGAAGTACTTCTGCGCGGTGGGCTGGAGCCCCACGTCGTACGACATCCAGCCGGCCAGCTCGGCCAGTTCCGCGGCGACCTTGAACAGGCGGCGGGTGGTGGCCTCCGGCTGGGGCTCCTGGAGCAGGTCGGTCACCTCGTGCAACTGGCCGACGACCGCCTTGCGGCGCAGACCGCCGCCGCACTGGGCGTCCCACTGCCGGAACATCACCGTGGTCGTCTCCAGCAGGTCCAGCTCCGGCTTGGACAGCCGTCCCCGCCGGCCGGAGAAGGAGGCCGGCTCCGGCTCGGGGTGCTGCTGCGGGGCGGACGGCGTGGGGACGAGCCAGCGCTGCATGGGCTCGATGAGGGACGGGCCCGCGGAGAGGGCGAGCGAGCTCCCGAGGAAGCCGCGCCGCGCCAGCATCAGGTCGCTGCGCGAGAACTCGCTGAGCAGGGCCACGGTCTGCGGGCCCGTCCACGGCAGGTCGACGCCGGTCGCGGAGGGTGAGGGGCGCATGTTGCGCAGGCCCAGGTCCTCCACGGAGACGACGACGCCGAAGCGTTCGGAGAACAGCTCCGACAGGATCCTGGGGATCGGCTCGCGCGGGTTCTCCCCGTCCAGCCAGCGGCGCACGCGGGAGGTGTCGGTGGAGATGTGGTTGGCGCCCAACTGGCGTGCTCTGCGGTTGACCTGACGGGCGAGCTCGCCCTTGGACCAGCCGCTGCGGACGAACCACGAGGTGAGAAGCTCGTTCGGGCGTTTCTCCGCACTCGCAGCGCTCGCTCCGCCACCGCCGTTGCCGCTCACTGGAACGCCCCCATCCCTGAAGACCACTTGCCGCCGAGTGCGCCAAGCCTTATCAGAATGCCGGTTGTCGGGGCCGCCCGTCCGGCGGTTGTCACCCTTCGAACGGAAACCCGAGTTGCCTCCGGCATACCCAGGAGTGCATGTGCCCCAAGAAGTCGTGCACTCAACGTAATCTCACGATCACCCGTACAGCCATGGCGAATGCGTAATCGCCACCATTCGCCACCCCTTTGTGTGAACTCAAGGTCGCCGGCGCACGATTCACTTGACATAGGACAGTCAGGAGTGGGTGCAGGGACGCAAGCGGGGGCGCGCGGCCTCCGGCTCACCACCCCTGGCGCGACGAGGCGCCGACTGAACCGAGCGGCGCGGGGAAGCCGCGAACGGAGAGTCACATTCTCTGTCCGCTGCGTAACCACCGGTGCGTCGGACCCGTTGGAGGGGGCATGGGCTTCACGATCGGTATCAGTCGGGGCATCCGCGACATCCGGTCCGGCTCGCGCCGCCGGAGCCGTCCCTCGGACGGCACCGCAGCGGCGGAGTACACCGGGCTGTGGGGCTGGGACGTGGTGCCGGGCGCCCGCGCCACCGCCGGGGTCTGCTCCTGCGGCCGGACGGACTGCCGGGCACCGGGCGCGCATCCGCTGGACTTCGCGCCGGTGATCCCCGCCGGGGCGACCCTGGACGAGGTGACCGCCGTGTGGGCCGAGTTCCCCGGGGCCTCGCTGATGCTTCCGGCCGGCCGGGCCTTCGACGTCCTGGAGGTGGCGGAGTCCGCCGGGCGGCACGCCCTGGCCCGGCTGGAGCGCATGGGCCTGCCGGTCGGACCGGTCGCCGCCACCCCGGACGGACGCGCCCAGTTCCTCGTCGCCCCCGGCGCCGCCGACGCGCTGCCCGAGCTGCTCTACCGCATGGGCTGGGACGCCCCGGCCGCCCTCGACCTGCGCGGCCTCGGCCTGGGTTCGTACATCACGGCCCCGCCCTCCGACCGCGGCGGACTCGGCCCGGTCCGCTGGCTGCGCCCGCCCGCCCTCGACTCCGCCACCCGCCCCCCGCAGGCCCGCCTCCTCCTCGGCACCCTGGCCTACGTGGCCCACCGGTCGCGGGCGTAGCACGCCCCCTGCCGCAGCGGCGCCGTTTCTCCGCACGGTTGCACAGCGAAGCGCCCGTCCCCGGAGTTCCGGGAGCGGGCGCTTCCTTCGCTGTGAGTGGCCGTGGGGTCGGAGTGCTCAGTCCCCGAGGAGCGCGTCCACGAAGGCCTCCGGCTCGAACGGGGCCAGGTCGTCGGCGCCCTCGCCGAGGCCGACCAGCTTGACCGGGACGCCCAGCTCGCGCTGGACGGAGATCACGATGCCGCCCTTGGCGGTGCCGTCCAGCTTGGTCAGCACGATGCCGGTGATGTCGACGACCTCGGCGAAGACCCGGGCCTGCACCAGACCGTTCTGACCGGTGGTGGCGTCCAGCACCAGCAGCACCTCGTCCAGCGGGGCGTGCTTCTCCACGACCCGCTTGACCTTGCCGAGCTCGTCCATGAGGCCGGTCTTGGTGTGCAGCCGGCCGGCGGTGTCGATGAGCACGGCGTCGGCGGACATCTCGATGCCCTCCTTGACCGCGTCGAACGCCACGGAGGCCGGGTCGCCGCCCTCGGGACCGCGCACGGTGTGGGCGCCCACCCGCTCGCCCCAGGTCTGCAGCTGGTCGGCGGCGGCCGCGCGGAAGGTGTCGGCGGCGCCGAGAACCACGGTGTTGCCGTCGGCCACCAGGACACGGGCGAGCTTGCCGGTGGTGGTGGTCTTGCCGGTGCCGTTGACGCCGACGACCATCACGATGCCGGGGCCGCCGGCCTCGTTCTCGGTGTGCACGGTGCGGTCCATGTCGGGACCGACCAGCTTGATCAGCTCCTCGCGCAGCAGGCCGCGCAGCTCCTCGGGGGTGCGGGTGCCCAGCACCTTGACCCGCTCCCGCAGCCGCTCGACCAGCTCCTGCGTCGGCTGCACACCGACGTCGGCGGTGAGCAGGGTGTCCTCGATCTCCTCCCAGGTGTCCTCGTCGAGGTGCTCGCGGGACAGCAGGGTGAGCAGGCCCTTGCCCAGGGCGTTCTGCGAACGGGAGAGCCGGGCGCGCAGCCGGACCAGCCGGCCGGCGGTGGGCTCCGGGATCTCGATGGGCGGAGCCTCGGGGGCGGGCGGCTCCTCGACGGTGACGGGAGCGCCGCCGCCGTCCGGAAGATCAACCTCCTCGATGGTGCGCCGCGGTTCCTCCCGCGGCGTCTCGGCCTCGTCGCCGACATGCGGCTCGGCGGGAGGGGCGGTGATGTCGGGCGTGGCGGGCGGCGGCGGAGGCAGCTGCTTCTTGCGCCGACTGCCGACGATGAGCCCGCCGAGCGCGCCGAGCACGACCACGGCGATGACTACAGCAAGGATGACGATGTCCATAACGCGTCCAGTATGGACCGGCCCCCCGATCGGCCCGCCGGTGCACGCGCGGCCCCCTCGCCGGGGCCACCTGCCTGAACGGGCCCCTATCCGGACGCGCTCCGGGGGCAACGGAACGGTCCCGCACCCGTGGTCGTGAATCGGACAGCCCCGATGGCCGACCTGGGCCGCGTCCTCGGGACCGCGCGCAGAAGCTGGTTTCACCTCGCCGTAACGCGGTCACGGCGTTCGTCACATCGCGGAAACATCTCTGCGCGCTGGGTGAAACCGGCCTGAGCCAGTCTCCTGAGCACAGTCGGCCCACCGCCCCCAGGCATCCGCACAGGGCCGTTCCGCCAGAAGGAGTCTCAGGCCTTGAATGTTGGAGATACCGCATTTGTCCTGATCAGCGCCGCGCTGGTCATGCTGATGACGCCGGGCCTCGCCCTCTTCTACGGGGGCATGGTCCGCACCAAGAGCACGCTGAACATGCTCATGATGTCCTTCGTCTCGCTGGGCGTCGTCAGCGTCCTGTGGGTGCTCTACGGATATTCGCTCGCGTTCAGCGGTGACGTCGGCGGCTTTGCAGGCAACCTCGACCTGCTCGGCCTGGACGGCATCACCGGCGACAGTCTGATGGAGAACTTCGCCGGCCGGGACATCCCGGTCTTCGCCTTCGTGCTGTTCCAGATGCTGTTCGCCATCCTCACCCCCGCCCTGATGAGCGGTGCGCTCGCCGACCGGGTGAAGTTCGGCTCCTGGGTGGTCTTCATCGCCCTGTGGGTCACGCTCGTCTACTTCCCGGTCGCCCACTGGGTGTGGGGCGGCGGCTGGCTCGCCGAGCTGGACCCGGCGATCATCGACTTCGCGGGCGGTACCGCGGTCCACATCAACGCCGGTATCGGCGCCCTGGCGGCGGTCCTCGTGGTCGGCAAGCGGATCGGGTTCAAGAAGGACCCCATGCGCCCGCACAACCTGCCGCTGGTCCTGCTCGGCACCGCACTGCTGTGGTTCGGCTGGTTCGGCTTCAACGCGGGCTCCGAGCTCGCGGCCGACGGCACGGCGGCGAGCATGGCGCTGAACACGCAGGTCGCCGCCGGCGCCGCGGTGCTCGGCTGGCTCATCTACGAGCGGATCCGCCACGGTGCCTTCACCACGCTCGGCGCCTGCTCCGGAGCCATCGCCGGTCTGGTCGCCATCACCCCCGCGGGCGGCAACGTCAACGTGCTGGGCGCGCTGCTCATCGGTGTCGTCGCCGGCGCGGTCTGCTCCTGGGCCGTCAGCCTCAAGTACAAGCTCGGCTACGACGACTCGCTCGACGTCGTCGGCGTCCACTTCGTGGGCGGCGTGATCGGCACCCTGATGGTCGGCTTCCTCGCCATCGACGGGGTCGGCGGCTGGGAGCAGTTCGTCTCGCAGGCCATCGGTGCCGTGTCCGTCATGGGCTACACCTTCGTGGTGACGTTCGTCCTCGCCTCCCTGATCCAGAAGACCATCGGGTTCCGGGCGAGTGAGGACGACGAGGTCGCCGGTCTCGACCAGGCAGCGCACGCCGAGACCGCATACGACTTCAGCGGTGCCGGCGGCGGCAGCGCCCGCACCGCCGCCACCGCCCCCGTCGCCCCGGCCGAGTCCAAGAAGGTGGACGCATGAAGCTCATCACCGCCGTCGTGAAGCCGCACCGGCTCGACGAGATCAAGGAGGCCCTGCAGGCCTTCGGCGTACACGGTCTGACCGTCACCGAGGCCAGCGGCTACGGCCGCCAGCGCGGCCACACCGAGGTCTACCGCGGCGCCGAGTACACCGTCGACCTGGTGCCCAAGATCCGCATCGAGGTGCTGGTCGAGGACGACGACGCCGAACAGCTCATCGAGGTGATCGTCAAGGCGGCCCGCACCGGAAAGATCGGTGACGGCAAGGTCTGGTCCGTCCCGGTCGAGACGGCCGTACGGGTCCGGACCGGCGAGCGCGGCCCCGACGCGCTCTGACACACGAGAACGGGAGTCGCCGGGTGGCGGGTACGAACGTGACGAACCAGACACAGGACTCGGGACCCGGCGGCTACGCGGCGGCCCGGCTGCACCTCCTCACCGAGGGGGCGCGGTCCGGGCCGCCGCGCCGTGCCGCCCTCGCGGACCTCACCGACCAGTGGCTCACCGGGCTGTTCGCCGCGGGCGCGCCGCAGCCGCGCGGGGTGTCCCTGGTCGCCGTCGGCGGCTACGGGCGCGCGGAGCTGTCCCCGCGCAGCGACCTCGACCTGCTCCTGCTGCACGACGGCAGCGACCCCAAGGGCGTCGCCGCCCTCGCCGACCGGCTCTGGTACCCGGTCTGGGACCTCGGCCTCGCCCTGGACCACTCGGTGCGCACCCCCGCCGAGGTCCGCAAGACCGCCGACGGCGACCTCAAGGTCCAGCTGGGCCTGCTGGACGCCCGGCACATCGCCGGAGACCTGGGCCTGACCACCTCACTGCGCACCGCGGTGCTCGCCGACTGGCGCAACCAGGCCCCCAAACGCCTGCCCCAGCTGCGGGAACTGTGCGCCGAGCGCGCCGAGCGCGCGGGCGAGCTGCGGTACCTGCTGGAACCCGACCTCAAGGAGGCCCGCGGCGGGCTGCGCGACGCCACCGCGCTGCGCGCCGTGGCCGCCTCCTGGCTCGCCGACGCCCCCCGCGAGGGCCTCGACGAGGCCCGCCGCCGGCTCCTCGACGTCCGCGACGCACTGCATCTGACGACCGGCCGCGCCACCGACCGGCTGGCACTCCAGGAGCACGACCAGGTGGCCGCCGAACTCGGCCTGCTCGACGCCGACGCCCTGCTGCGCCAGGTCTACGAGGCGGCCCGCGTCATCGCCTACGCCTCCGACGTCACCTGGCGCGAGGTGGGCCGCGTGCTGCGCTCGCGCGCCGTACGGCCCCGGCTGCGGGCCATGCTCGGCGGCGGCAAGCCGGTCCCCGAGCGGTCCCCGCTCGCCGAGGGGGTCGTGGAGCAGGAGGGCGAGGTGGTGCTCGCCCGCACCGCACGCCCCGACCCGGTCCTGCCGCTGCGCGCCGCGGCCGCCGCCGCACAGGCCGGGCTCCCGCTCTCGCTGCACGCCGTGCGGCGCCTCGCCGCCACCGTGCGCCCCCTGCCCACGCCCTGGCCCGCCGAGGCCCGCGAGCAGCTGATCACCCTGCTCGGCTCCGGCCGCCCCACGGTCGAGGTGTGGGAGGCGCTGGAGGCCGAGGGACTGATCAGCCGCCTGCTGCCCGACTGGGAGCGGGTCCGCTGCCGCCCGCAGCGCAACGCCGTCCACCTGTGGACCGTCGACCGGCACCTGATCGAGACCGCCGTGCGCGCCTCCGCGCTCACCCGCCGCGTCAGCCGCCCCGACCTGCTGCTGGTCGCCGCGCTGCTGCACGACATCGGCAAGGGCTGGCCCGGCGACCACTCGGTGGCGGGGGGGACCATCGCCCGCGACGTGGCCGCCCGCATCGGCTTCGACCAGCGCGACGTGGCGGTGATCGCCACCCTGGTGCGCCGGCATCTGCTGCTGGTGGAGACCGCGACCCGGCGCGACCTCGACGACCCGGCCACCGTCCGCGCGGTCGCGGACGCCGTCGGCTCCCAGAGCACCCTGGAGCTGCTGCACGCCCTCACCGAGGCCGACGCCCTGGCCACCGGGCCGGCCGCCTGGTCCTCCTGGCGCGCCACGCTCGTCACCGACCTGGTCAAACGCGTCTCGGCGCTGCTCTCCGGGGACGAGCCGGACGACCCCGGGGACGCGGCGACCACCGCCGAGCAGGAACGCCTGGCCCTGGAGGCGGCGGCCACCGGCGGCCCCGTGCTGGCCCTGAGGGCCCAGCCGGAACAGCCCGCCGGGCCGGAACAGCCCGCCGGGCCGGAGCAGTCCCGCGAGGGGGAGGGGCCCGGCGAACCGGAGCCGCTCGGCGTGGAGCTGCTCGTCGCGGTGCCCGACCAGCCGGGCGTGCTGCCCGCGGTGGCCGGAGTGCTCGCCATGCACCGCCTGACCGTGCGCACCGCCGAGCTGCGCGCCGTCGCCCTCCCCGACGGCGTCGACGGCCGGGTGCTCCTGCTCGACTGGCGGGTCGCCGCCGAGTACGGCTCCCTGCCGCAGGCCGCCCGGCTCCGCTCCGACCTGGTACGCGCCCTGGACGGCACCCTGGACATCGCGGCCCGCCTCGCCGAACGCGACGCCGCCTACCCGCGCCGCCGCGGCGTCGTCCCGCCCCCGCCCCGGGTGACCGTCGCCCCCGCCGCCTCCCGCCTGGCCACCGTCATCGAGGTGCGCGCCCAGGACGCCCCCGGCCTGCTGTTCCGCATCGGCCGCGCCCTGGAGGACGCGGGCGTGCGGGTGCGCAGCGCGCATGTGAGCACCCTGGGCGCGAACGCCGTGGACGCGTTCTACGTCACCGGCCCGGAAGGCGCCCCGCTGCCGGGGGAGGAGGCCGTCACGGTGGCGGGCAAACTGGAACAGACCCTGCGTGGGTGACGACACCCCCGGCGACTTGTGCCGCCGGGATACCCTTGAGGGCGATTCCCTAGCCATCGACTCCGAGGACCGACGCCGCCGTGTTCGATACTCTCTCCGATCGCCTCTCAGCGACCTTCAAGAACTTGCGCGGCAAGGGGCGCTTGAGCGAAGCGGACATCGACGCCACGGCGCGCGAGATCCGTATCGCGCTCCTTGAAGCGGACGTGGCCCTGCCCGTCGTCCGTTCCTTCATCAAGGCCGTCAAGGAGCGCGCCCTCGGCGCCGAGGTCTCCAAGGCGCTCAACCCCGCCCAGCAGGTCCTCAAGATCGTCAACGAGGAACTCATCACCATCCTCGGCGGCGAGACCCGGCGCCTGCGCTTCGCCAAGCAGCCGCCGACCGTGATCATGCTGGCCGGTCTGCAGGGTGCCGGTAAGACCACCCTCGCGGGCAAGCTCGGCAAGTGGCTCAAGGACCAGGGCCATTCCCCGCTGCTGGTGGCCGCCGACCTCCAGCGGCCCAACGCCGTCAACCAGCTCAGCGTCGTCGCCGAGCGCGCCGGCGTCGCGGTCTACGCGCCCGAGCCGGGCAACGGCGTCGGCGACCCGGTCAAGGTCGCCAAGGACTCCATCGACTACGCGAAGTCCAAGGTCCACGACATCGTCATCGTCGACACCGCCGGCCGTCTGGGCATCGACCAGGAGATGATGCAGCAGGCCGCCGACATCCGGGACGCGATCTCGCCCGACGAGATCCTCTTCGTCGTCGACGCGATGATCGGCCAGGACGCGGTCAACACCGCCGAGGCCTTCCGCGACGGCGTCGGCTTCGACGGCGTGGTGCTCTCCAAGCTCGACGGCGACGCCCGCGGTGGTGCCGCGCTCTCCATCCGCCAGGTCACCGGCAAGCCGATCATGTTCGCGTCGAATGGCGAGAAGCTCGACGACTTCGACGCCTTCCACCCGGACCGGATGGCCTCCCGCATCCTCGACATGGGTGACCTGCTCACCCTGATCGAGCAGGCGGAGAAGACGTTCAGCCAGGAAGAGGCCGCCAAGATGGCCTCCAAGCTGGCGTCCAAGAAGGGCCAGGACTTCACCCTGGACGACTTCCTGGCCCAGATGGAGCAGGTCCGCAAGATGGGCTCCATCTCCAAGCTGCTCGGCATGCTCCCGGGCATGGGCCAGATCAAGGACCAGATCAACAACCTCGACGAGCGGGACGTCGACCGCACCGCCGCGATCATCAAGTCGATGACCCCGGCCGAGCGCCAGGACCCGACCATCATCAACGGCTCGCGCCGCGCCCGTATCGCCCGCGGTTCCGGCGTCGAGGTCAGCGCGGTGAAGAACCTCGTCGAGCGGTTCTTCGAGGCCCGCAAGATGATGTCCCGCCTGGCCCAGGGCGGCATGCCGGGGATGCCCGGGATGCCGGGCATGCCGGGGATGGGTGGCGGCCCCGGCCGGTCGAAGAAGAAGCAGAAGCAGGCCAAGGGCAAGCAGCGCTCCGGCAACCCGATGAAGCGCAAGCAGCAGGAGCAGGAGGCCGCCGCGCGCCGCGCCGCCGCGGCCGAGGGCGCGAGCCCTTTCGGCCTGCCGCAGCAGGGCGCCAAGGACTTCGAGCTCCCGGAGGAGTTCAGGAAGTTCATGGGCTGAGGCCCGCGGGACGGTCGCCCAGGGGCCTCAAACCCTAGCCGGTCCGTGCGATCAGATAGCGGAAGATGTTCGGCATCCACACCGTGCCGTCCGGCCGCCGGTACGGGTGCAGCGCCTCGGTCAGCTCCTTGTCGACCTGCACCTGATCGGTGGCGCTGATCGCCGCGTCGAACAGCCCCGTCGACTTCAGGCCGCGCACCGCGCTGTCGACATCGGCGTATCCGAAGGGGCAGGCCACCCGTCCGGAGCCGTCCGGCCGCAGCCCGGCCCGCTGGGCGACCTCCTCCAGGTCGTCCCGGTGCGCCGGACGCCAGGCGCTGCGCAGCGGCTCCGCCAGCTTGGTGGCCACCCGGAGCACGGACGCCGTGGTGCAGCGCTCCGGCGGACCCCAGCCGGCCAGCACCACGGCCGCTCCGCGCTCGGCGAGCGGCGTCGCCTCGGCGAGCAGCTCACCCAGCCCCTCCGCGTCCCCCGAGCGGCAGCCGATCGGCTCGAAGGCGGTGACCACGTTGTACCCGCCGGTCTCCGGGCGGGCGGCGGCCCGCACCGGACCGTCCACGATCCGGGTCTCGGCCCGCGCGGGAGCCTCACGGCCGTCCGGGAGCAGCCGCTGCCGCGCGAGGTCCAGCCGGTCGGCGGAGGTGTCGACACCGGTGATCGAGGCACCCCGGGAGGCCGCCATCAGCAGCGCCAGCCCGGACCCGCAGCCGAGGCCCAGCAGGCGGGTCGCCGGTCCGATGTCCAGGCGCTCGTAGACGGTCTCGATGAGCGGTACGAGCATCCGCTCCTGGATCTCGGACCAGTCACGCGCGCGTGCACGCAGGTCCACACGGGGGCGGGCCCCCGCGTGAGGCGGATGCTGCCGCACGAGCGTAGGTGTCATAGGTAAGCGCCCCAATCAGCCGAGAGTTGCCGCCGTGCCCGATTCCTTGGCCCCCGTGCAGTGCGCTCGCACTACCCCCGTATGTCAGGTAACTCTCGCCCGGACCCGGCGTCCAGTGGAATGCGGGGGCGGCTTGGGAGTAGCTCGTGCCACTGGCAAGAATTCACATTCCGGAAATCCGGTGGCATCCTCGCCGCGCCCGGATGCGGGGCGGGGGGCCGGTGCCGGGCGCCGGGAGAGGACCCGGTACTCTCCCGGCCTGAGGGCATCCCGTACGAGATGTGCCCCTGAGCCGCGAGAGCGACCGAAACACCTCTTGCGCACCGCGGCGTCACCGCCGCCCCGGCGTGCGGACACCGCCTACACGCCGCGCCGTACGTCAGCCTACGCACCGGCTTGTGGCGAGCTGCGAGGCTTCTCCGCAGATCAACGCACCCGCCCTCGTCGGGACGCATCAGCGGCAACTGACGGGTACGTGCAAATTATTTGGGATGCCCCGGAATCGGAACACAGAGGCACCCAGGCTCGTTGTCATTACGTGAGCACGACACAGACACCACCTGTACTCGCCGCAGAGCTGGCGCAGGCGTGGGCCGACATTCAGCGGCACCACCCCGAGCTGCCCGATCTGGCCGCGCCCGAGTCCCTGATCGGGGAGTCGTCGTCCGCGTGCGGTCACGAGCTCTCCTTCGAGCGACTGCTGCACGAGGCAGTCCATGGCATCGCCGCCGCGCGCGGCGTGCGCGACACATCCCGGGCCGGCCGGTACCACAACCGCCGCTTCCTCGCGATCGCCGAGGAGCTGGGCCTTGACCACCCCGACGAGCCGCATCCCAGCAGCGGCTTCTCGCTGGTCACGCTCACGCCCGAGGCGAAGCGGCGGTACCGTCCCACGATCGAGCGGCTGCACCGCGCCCTGAAGGCGCACTCCGCGGCCACGGCGGGTGACAGCGCCCGCAGCTTCCGGGGCCCGGCCGCCCGGCACGGCTCCTCCGGAGGCGGCGTGCGCGTCAAGGCCGTCTGCGACTGCGGCCGCAACGTCCGCGTGGTCCCGTCGGTCCTCGCCCAGGCCCCCATCGTCTGTGGCGGCTGCGGCAAGCCGTTCCGCATCCCGGAGGTAGCGGGCGCGGCCTGACGCCAGGCAAAGTCCCCCCGGTATCTCGTGGCTACCGGACGACCCACCCTGACGTCACTCCCGCCCGAGGCGGGCGGAGCTCTGCTCCCCCGGAGCCGCTTGGCTCCGCCCGCCCCGGCCCGCGCCCCTCAACCCCGCCGGCCCCTCGCGCCGCCGGGGCACTCACGCCTGCCGTTTTCGCGGGGCCCAGGCCCCGCACCGCCGCCCTGGCACGCGCCCGCTTTCGCGCGTAAGGCAGCCGCGTCGCGCCGCAGGGCGGCGGCATCCGCCCCTCCGCCCATCGCGCCGCGAACCGAGCCGCGCAATCCGCGCCGCCTCGCGACACGTCGCCGGGGGCGCCTGCAGGGACCACACTCGTGCCGCAGGCCGGGCTACGCCCCGCCGTGGGCGGCTGTGCCGCGGGTCGAGCCGTGCGCTCGGCCGACCCCAGTCGTTGCCCGCCCATCCGCGGGCAGTCGTGCCGCCTGGGGCGATGGGGGTCCCCCGCTCGAGCGAAGCCGAGAGTGGGGGAGGGTGGGCGCGGGCGGCACCCCCGTCGGCGGCGGGCCGCGCGACCCACCCCCGGCCCACGGCAACACCGCGCACCGACTCGACCAGCCCCCGGCCCACGGCAACACCGCGCACCGACTCGACCAGCCCCCGGCCCACCGCAACTCCCCGAACCGATCAAGCCAACCCCACCCCCGCCCACCCCCTCGGCCAAGCAGCCCCGCAGGGTATGGCACAATGGCTAGCTGTACTCGACAGCCGCACAGGACCCCTCTCTCCTCCGGCTGACGCGTCCATCGGGCACTCGGGTACCGCAACCCCACGCGGCCAGCTCGCCGTGCCCAACCACGTCAAATCCAGGAGAACCCACTCCCGTGGCAGTCAAGATCAAGCTGAAGCGTCTGGGCAAGATCCGTTCGCCTCACTACCGCATCGTCGTCGCCGACTCCCGTACCCGCCGTGACGGCCGGGCCATCGAGGAGATCGGCAAGTACCACCCGACGTACAACCCGTCGGTGATCGAGGTCGACAGCGAGCGTGTGGCGTACTGGCTCTCCGTCGGCGCCCAGCCGACCGAGCCCGTGCTCGCCATCCTCAAGAAGACCGGCGACTGGCAGAAGTTCAAGGGCGAGCCCGCCCCGGCGCCTCTGCTGCAGCCGGAGGAGAAGCCCGCTCGCCCGTCGTTCGAGGCGCTCACCGGCGAGGACGAGGGCAAGGGTGAGGCGATCACCCCGAAGAAGAAGGCTGAGAAGAAGGACGAGGCCCAGGCCGAGTCCGCGTCGACCGAGGCCTGAGCATGCTCGAGGAGGCTCTCGAGCACCTCGTGAAGGGCATCGTCGACAACCCTGACGATGTGCAGGTCGCCTCGCGCAACCTGCGCCGTGGACGTGTGCTCGAGGTCCGGGTGCACCCGGACGACCTCGGCAAGGTGATCGGCCGCAACGGCCGCACCGCACGCGCTCTGCGTACCGTCGTGGGCGCCATCGGCGGCCGCGGGATCCGGGTCGACCTCGTCGACGTGGATCACGTCCGCTGACGCTTATCGCATCCGGCTCGGGCCGGGGAGGGCCGAAGGGCCGTCCCCGGCCCGCAGTCGTACCGGCGCCCTCGCGGCAGCCGGCCGTAGATCAGGAGAACCAAGCACCGTGCAGCTGGTAGTCGCTCGCATCGGCCGCGCCCACGGCATCAAGGGCGAGGTCACCGTCGAGGTGCGCACCGACGAGCCGGAACTGCGGCTCGCCCCCGGCGCCGTCCTGGCCACCGACCCGCCGTCCGCCGGGCCGCTGACCATCGAGTCGGGCCGCGTCCACAGCGGCCGCCTCCTGCTGCGCTTCGAGGGCGTGCGCGACCGCAACGCCGCCGAGGCACTGCGCAACACCCTCCTGATCGCCGAGGTCGACCCCGACGAACTGCCCGACGAGGAGGACGAGTACTACGACCACCAGCTGATCGACCTCGACGTCGTCACCAAGGACGGCGAGACGGTCGGCCGGATCAGCGAGATCTCGCACCTGCCCACCCAGGACCTGTTCGTGGTCGAGCGCCCGGACGGCAGCGAGGTGTTCGTGCCGTTCGTCGCGCAGATCGTCACCGAGATCGACCTGGAGAGGCAGCGGGCGGTCATCGATCCGCCCCCGGGACTCGTCGACGACCGCGCGGAGATCGCCTCCTCCCGTGACAAGGACGCCGGCGCATGAGGCTCGACGTCGTCACGATCTTCCCCGAGTACCTCGAACCGCTGAACGTCTCCCTCGTCGGCAAGGCACGCGCCCGCGGACAGCTCGACGTCCACGTCCACGACCTGCGCACCTGGACCTACGACCGGCACCACACCGTGGACGACACCCCCTACGGCGGCGGCCCCGGCATGGTGATGAAGACCGATCCCTGGGGCGAGGCACTGGACACGGTGCTGGCGGACGGCTACGAGACCGGCTCCCACCAGCCGGCCCTGATCGTCCCCACCCCCAGCGGCCGCCCCTTCACCCAGGAGCTCGCCGTCCACCTCTCCGAGCGCCCCTGGCTGATCTTCACCCCGGCCCGCTATGAGGGCATCGACCGCCGGGTCGTCGACGAGTACGCCACCCGCATGCCGGTCTACGAGGTGTCCATCGGCGACTACGTGCTGGCCGGCGGCGAGGCCGCCGTGCTCGTCATCACCGAGGCCGTGGCCCGGCTGCTGCCCGGCGTCCTCGGCAACGCCGATTCGCACCGCGACGACTCCTTCGCGCCCGGCGCCATGGCCAACCTCCTGGAGGGCCCCGTCTACACCAAGCCGCCTGTCTGGCGCGGCCGGGAGATCCCCGAGGTGCTGCTCAGCGGCCACCACGCCCGCATCGCCCGCTGGCGGCGCGACGAGGCGCTGCGCCGCACCACCGCCAACCGGCCCGACCTCATCGAACGCTGCGACCCCAAGGCGTTCGACAAGAAGGACCGCGAGATGCTGTCCGTCCTCGGCTGGGAACCGGACCCGGCGGGGGAGCCCTACGGCCGATTTTGGCGCAGGACCGGCGGCGTGGAACAATAGGCCGCTGCTGTGCGTCGTCCGGCGTGCGCCCCTGCCGCAGGGGGACACGACGCCCGCCCGGGACCGCACATCTGTGATCCGATTCCTAGTTGCCGTTGATGACCTGCGGCATCAACGAAGAAAGCAGACGAAATGTCTCACCTGCTCGACTCCGTCGACTCCGCGTCGCTGCGCAGCGACGTCCCGGACTTCCGTCCCGGTGACACCGTCAACGTCCACGTGCGCGTCATCGAGGGCAACCGCTCCCGTGTGCAGCAGTTCAAGGGCGTGGTGATCCGCCGCCAGGGTTCCGGCGTGCGCGAGACCTTCACGGTCCGCAAGGTCTCCTTCTCCGTCGGCGTCGAGCGCACCTTCCCGGTGCACACCCCGATCGTGGAGAAGATCGAGCTCGTCACCAAGGGTGACGTGCGCCGCGCCAAGCTGTACTACCTGCGTGACCTGCGCGGCAAGGCCGCGAAGATCAAGGAGAAGCGCGAGAGCTGAGCGCCTGCGCTTTCCCCCGGTGACAGCGGGGCCGGATAGCATCTGGCTCCGATGGACACCGAAGCACAGCAGACGGAGCGCGACCGCTCCTCCCGCCCGGCCGCACCCGAGGAGACCTCGGGGACGCCGGGCCCGGAGGGCCGGTCGCGTTCCGCGTTGCTGTCGCGCCTCGCGGATCACGTCCCCGGCGGGCGGATCACCCTGGCCGTGCTGCTCTGCCTGCTGACCGTGCTGGGGCTGAACACCCTCGTCGTCCGCCCGTTCCAGATCCCCAGCGGGTCGATGGAACCGGGATTGAGGGTCGGAGACCGTGTTCTCGTAAATAAGTTGGCATACCGTTTCGGAGCAGGGCCGCAGCGCGGAGACGTGATTGTGTTCGACGGCTCCGGGTATTTCGGGGAAGCCGACTACGTCAAGCGCGTCGTCGGCGTGGGCGGTGACCATGTGGTCTGCTGCGACCAGGAGGGGAGGATCCGGGTGAACGGCCGTGCGGTCGACGAGGCGGGCTTGCTGTTCCCCGGCGACAGCCCCTCGACGGTGCGTTTCGACGTGGCGGTGCCCGAAGGACGCCTGTTCGTCCTCGGCGACCACCGCGCCGAGTCCCGCGACTCCCGCGATCACCTCGGCTCGCCCGGCGGCGGCATGATCCCCGAGGACAGGGTGATCGGCCGGGCCGACGGGATCGTCTGGCCGTTCGACCGCGCCACGCGGCTGCACCGGCCGGACGCCTACGCGCAGGTGCCCTCCGCCGCAGCGGACCGGGCGACCACCGCGGGAGGCGCGCATGGGTAGCCGCGGCAAGCCGCGCGGCGTCCCGGCGAGCGCCGCGGAGAACCTGCTCCCCACCGGCGCCCGCCGGCCGGCCGCCCCCGCCCGCGGGCGCAGCCGCGCCGAGCGCCGCAAGCTGCAGCGCAAGGTCAAGCGGCGCCGCAGGCGCAGCGCGGTCAAGGAGATCCCCCTCCTCATCGGGGTCGCCGTGCTGATCGCGCTGGTGCTGAAGACCTTCCTCGTCCAGGCCTTCGTCATCCCGTCCGGCTCCATGGAGCAGACGATCCAGATCGGCGACCGGGTCCTGGTCGACAAGCTCACCCCCTGGTTCGGGTCCAAGCCGCAGCGCGGGGACGTCGTGGTCTTCAAGGACCCGGGCGGCTGGCTGCGGGACGAGCAGACCGCGCCCAAGAAGGAGGACCCGGTCGGGATCAAACAGATCAAGGACGGGCTCACCTTCATCGGACTGCTGCCGTCCGACAACGAGAAGGACCTGATCAAGCGGGTCATCGGCGTCGGCGGCGACCGCGTCCAGTGCTGCGACCCGCAGGGCCGGGTCACCGTCAACGGCGTACCGCTGAACGAGGACTACCTGTACCCGGGCAACGCCCCCTCCACCACGCCCTTCGACATCACCGTGCCCGAGGGTCGGCTGTGGGTGATGGGCGACCACCGGGCCGACTCCGCCGACTCCCGCTCCCACATCGACACCGACTACGGCGGCACCGTCTCCGAGGACGAGGTGGTCGGCCGCGCCATGGTCATCGCCTGGCCGCTCGGCCGCTGGAACACCCTGGAGGAGCCGAAAACCTACGCCTCGGTGACCGACCCGGCCGCCGGGTCGACGGCCGCAGGCCCGTCGTCGCATAGGGTTGCCTCCGACGATCCGAACGGAATCGCTCAGCTCCCGAGCCCTGCGGAACTCCCGCTCGTTATGGGAGTGGTGGGCCTGCGCCGTGGACGGGGCAGGCGGCGGCACAGAGTAAGGAGTTGGCGTGGGGGATGTGGCGGTAGGCGCACGGTCCGGACAGGGCGGCGAGGAGCACCGCGGAGGCTCCGTGGAGTCCGTCCGGGCCGCGGACGGTCCCATGACCGGCGGGAATGACATCCCGGGCGCGAGCGGCGGCGGCCCGGTCGACGGGCAGCCCCCGACGGCGGATGGCGGCGGGAGAGGCGACGCGCCCAAGACGAAGAAGCCGCGCTCCTTCTGGAAGGAGCTGCCCATCCTGATCGGTATCGCGCTGGTGCTGGCGCTGCTGATCAAGACATTTCTGGTGCAGGCGTTCTCGATCCCCTCCGACTCGATGCAGAACACCCTCCAGCAGGGTGACCGGGTCCTGGTCGACAAGCTCACCCCGTGGTTCGGCTCCGAGCCGGAGCGCGGCGAGGTCGTGGTCTTCCACGACCCGGACAACTGGCTGGCGGGCGAGCCGACGCCCACGCCCAACCCGCTCCAGCGGGTGCTCAGCTGGGTCGGTCTGATGCCGTCCTCGGAGGAGAAGGACCTGATCAAGCGGGTCATCGGCGTCGGCGGCGACACCATCGAGTGCAAGGGCACCGGCCCGCTGAAGGTCAACGGCAAGGCGCTGAACGAGCCGCACGTCTACCCCGGCAACACCCCGTGCAGCCAGGACGACCAGGGCGGCCAGTTCAAGGTGAAGGTCCCCGAGGGTCACATCTGGGTCATGGGCGACCACCGGCAGAACAGCCGCGACTCGCGCTACAACCAGGCCGACAAGAACAACGGCATGGTGCCGGTGAAGGACGTGGTCGGCCGGGCCATCGTCATCGCCTGGCCGGTCAGCCGCTGGGACACCCTGCCGGTACCGGACACCTTCGAGCAGCCGGGCATCGGCACGCAGACGCCGGCCGCGGCCGCCCTCACCGTGGCGCCGCAGGGGCTGGCGCTCGCGGGTGCGGTGCCGCTGGTGCTGTGGCGGCGCCGGCGGCTTGCGGATCGTAGGGTCGGCTGAGCCCTTCGGGCTGCCGCCCGCCCGGGCTTACCGGGGTCCATGGGCCTGCCGAGCTCCTGGGCCCGCTGAGCCGTCTCGGCCCGTTCGGCCTTCTGCGCCGTTCAGCTTTCTGTGCCCGTTCGTCTTCTGGGCCCGTTGAGCCCGCCCTGGGGAGGTCCTGCCCGGGGCGGGGTCTTGACCCGGTGATGGGCTGACCGGGCCCGGTACCGCCGGGTAGGGTGCGGCCCATGAGTGGTCAGAGCACGACGCGTACGGCCTCTGGCGGCAGCACCGGCACCAAGCCGGCGGGCAGCCGCCTCGGGCAGCGCCTGTCGGGAGTGGCCGTGGCGCTGGGCATGGTGCTGTTCCTCGGCGGCTTCGCCTGGGCGGCCGTGGTGTACCGGCCGTACACCGTGCCCACCACCTCCATGACGCCGACGATCGGCGCGGGCGACCGGGTGCTGGCGCAGCGCATCGACGCCGACGACATCCGCCGCGGCGACGTCGTGGTCTTCAACGAGGCGACCTGGGCGGACGTGCCCGTGGTCAAGCGTGTGGTCGCCGTCGGCGGGGACACCGTGTCCTGCTGTCAGGGCGGCAAGCTGAAGGTCAACGGCAAGGAGATCGACGAACCGTATCTCGCCGAGGACACCGCCGGCCGGCTGGCGAACTTCCCGTCGGTGACCGTGCCCGAGGGCAGGCTGTTCCTGCTCGGTGACGAGCGGTCCGGCTCGGTGGACTCCACCGCCCACCTCACCGACGCGGCCAACGGCACGGTCTCCCGCAAGGCCGTGCAGGGCCGGGTCGAGGCCGTGGTCTGGCCGATGAACGGCATGCTGCCGGCCCCCAGCGGCTTCGAAAAGCTCGGCCCGGTGTCGCAGCCGGGACCGCTGCCCACCATGGTCGCGCTGGTGATCGCCGGGACCGTGCTGATCCTCGGCGGGGCGGCCTACGGTCCGCTCGCCAAGCGGTCCGCGGCCTCCCGCGCCCGGACCCGGGGGAACGCGGAGCCGGCCCGTGGCCACTGACCCGGCCGCCCCGGTGGCCGACACCTACGAGGGCGGACTGCGCAAGGTCGCCCGAGTGGTGCTGCTCGACCCGCAGGACCGCATTCTGCTGCTGCACGGCCACGAACCGGGCAACCCGGCCGACGACTGGTGGTTCACCCCCGGCGGGGGCGTGGAGGGCGACGAGACCCGTGAACAGGCCGCCCTGCGGGAACTCGCCGAGGAGACCGGCATCACCGACGTGGAGCTCGGTCCGGTGCTGTGGCGGCGCAGGTGCTCCTTCCCGTTCGCCGGCCGCCGCTGGGACCAGGACGAGTGGTACTACCTGGCCCGGACCTCGCAGACGGTCACCGCCGCCACGGCGCTGACCGAGCTGGAGCGGCGCAGCGTCGCCGGTGCGCGCTGGTGGACGTGCCCGGAACTGAGCCGGGCGCATGAGACGGTGTATCCGACCAGACTCGCCGAGCTGCTGCGCACGCTGCTCGACGAAGGTCCCCCCGCCGGACCCGTGACCCTGGACACCGAAATCGTCTAGGGGCCCACGGGACTGGCGCACAATGGTGGGATCGCACGGCTGAAGGGGAACATGCCATGAGCGCCGAGGACCTCGAGAAGTACGAGACCGAGATGGAGCTCAAGCTCTACCGGGAGTACCGCGATGTCGTCGGTCTGTTCAAATACGTGATCGAGACCGAGCGGCGCTTCTATCTGACCAACGACTACGAGATGCAGGTGCACTCGGTCCAGGGCGAGGTCTTCTTCGAGGTCTCCATGGCGGACGCGTGGGTGTGGGACATGTACCGGCCGGCCCGCTTCGTGAAGCAGGTGCGCGTACTGACGTTCAAGGATGTGAACATCGAGGAGCTCAGCAAGAGCGATCTGGAGCTGCCCAGCGGCTGAAGGGGTCAGCCCGGAGGGTGACGGAGTTGTCCACAACCGCCGAGTAACGCACCAAGATCCACTCGGCGGCGGTGGGTGCGTGACCGTTGGCGCCGAGAGGTGGTGCCGACATGAACGCACAGCAGACCCGCAGGGCACTCGGCAGGTACGGCGAGACGCTGGCCGCACGAAGGCTGAAGCAGGCCGGGATGACGGTCCTGGAGCGCAACTGGCGCTGCGGCAGGACCGGTGAGATCGACATCGTGGCCAGGGACGGGGACGTCCTGGTCGTCTGCGAGGTGAAGACCCGCAGGACCGGCCCCTTCCAGCACCCGATGGAGGCCATCACACCCGCCAAGGCGACCCGCCTGCGGGATCTCGCGCAACGCTGGCTCCAGCAGCACGGCGGAGCCCCACCGGGCGGCGTCCGCATCGACCTGGTCGGCATCCAGCTCCCGGCCCGCGGCGCGCCGCGCGTCGAGCACGTCCGGGGGGTGGCCTGACATGGCATTCGCCCGCACCTGCTCGGTCACCCTGGTGGGCGTGGAGGGCGTCGTCGTGGAGGTCCAGGCCGGCCTGGAACCGGGCGTCGCGGCCTTCACCCTGGTGGGCCTCCCCGACAAGAGCCTGACCGAGAGCAAGGACCGGGTCCGCGCCGCCGTGGTGAACTCCGGAGCTCCCTGGCCGCAGAAGAAGCTCACCGTGGGCCTCAGCCCCGCGTCCGTGCCGAAGAGCGGCAGCGGCTTCGACCTCGCGGTCGCGGCAGCGGTCCTCGGGGCCGCCGAGCGGATCGACCCGCGGGTCCTCGCCGACATCGTGATGATCGGCGAGCTGGGCCTGGACGGCCGGGTCAGGCCCGTGCGGGGCGTGCTCCCGGCCGTGCTCGCCGCCGCCGACGCCGGCTACGAACAGGTCGTCGTGCCCGAGTGCGCGGCGGCGGAGGCCTCCCTGGTGCCGGGGATCTCCGTCCTCGGCATCCGCAGCCTGCGCCAGCTGATCGCGGTGCTCGCCGACGAGCCCGTCCCCGAGGAGGAGCAGCCCGAGCACGGCCTGCCCGACCCGCTGCTCGCCGGGCTCCGCGTCCCCGGCACCGGCGCCGCCACCGGCATGCACACCGTCGGCGCCGCCCAGCACGACCACGGCCACGACCTCGCCGATGTCGTCGGCCAGACCTCTGCCCGCACGGCCGTGGAGGTGGCCGCCGCCGGAGGCCACCACCTGCTCTTGGAGGGTCCGCCAGGTGCGGGCAAAACCATGCTGGCCGAGCGGCTGCCCGCGATCCTTCCCCGGCTCGACCGCCAGGAGGCACTGGAGGTCACCGCCGTCCACTCGGTGGCGGGCCTGCTGCCACCGGGCAAACCCCTGATCGACGTGCCGCCCTACTGCGCGCCGCACCACTCGGCCACCATGCAGGCGCTTGTCGGCGGCGGCCCCGGAATCGCCAGGCCCGGCGCGGTGTCGCTGTCTCATCGCGGCGTGCTCTTTCTGGATGAGAGCCCCGAGTTCAGCAGCCAGGCTCTGGACGCCCTCCGCCAGCCTCTGGAGGCCGGGCACGTCGTCGTCGCGCGCAGCGCCGGAGTCGTCCGCTTCCCGGCGAAGTTCCTGATGGTGCTGGCCGCCAACCCCTGCCCGTGCGGGCGCTTCTCGCTCAAGGACGACCAGTGCGAGTGCCCGCCCTCGGCGATCCGCCGCTACCAGGCCCGGCTCTCCGGCCCGCTGCTGGACCGGGTGGACCTGCGCGTGGAGGTCGACCGCGTCACCCGGTCCGAACTCACCGCGACCGGTGCCCGCGGCGAATCCACCGCCCAGGTCGCCGACCGGGTACGGGCCGCCCGGGAGCGCGCCGCCGCACGGCTCGCCGGCACCCCGTGGCGCACCAACAGCGAGATCCCCGGACGCGAGCTGCGCAGCCGCTTCCACGCCGCCCCCGGCGCCATGGACGAGGCCGAGCGGAGCCTGGAGCGCGGGGTGCTCACCGCACGCGGCATCCACCGGGTCCTGCGGGTCGCCTGGACCGTCGCCGACCTGGTCGGCCACGACCGCCCCGACGCCACGGACGTCGCCCTTGCCCTGCAGCTGCGCACCGGAGTCCCCAGGGGAGTGCCCATGGCCATCGGAGCGACGGCATGAGCCCCGCCGAACGCCTCGACGAGCTGCGCGCCCGCGTGTTCCTCACCCGCGTCGTCGAGCCGGGCGACGCCACTGCCGGGCTGTGGATGCGCGAACTCGGGGCCCCGGAGGTCGCGGCCCGGCTGCAGGGCCACGGCCCGCCCCTGCCCGGCGTCAGCCGCAGACGGTGGGAGGGGCTGCGGGCCCGCGCCGAGCGGGCCGCACCGGACCGGGATCTCGCCGTGGCAGAGGAGGCCGGGATGCGGTTCGTGCCGCCCGGCGGGGCTGAGTGGCCCCGCCAGCTCGACGATCTCGGCGACGCCCGGCCGCTGGGCCTGTGGGTGCGCGGACCGGCCGACCTGCGGATGTGGGCGCTGCGCTCCGTCGCCGTCGTCGGCGCCCGCGCCTGCACCGAGTACGGGGCCCACATGGCCGCCATGCTCGCCGCCGACCTCGCCGAACGCGGCTGGGTCGTGGTCTCCGGCGGCGCCTACGGCATCGACGGCGCCGCCCACCGCGGCGCCCTCGGCGCGAACGGCGCCACCGTCGCCGTCCTCGCCTGCGGGATCGACCGGCCCTACCCGCGCGGACACACCGCCCTGATCGACCGGATCGCCGGCCAGGGACTCGTCGTCGGCGAACTGCCACCTGGGGACCATCCGACCGCCGGCCGGTTCATCCTCCGCAACCGTGTGATCGCCGCCCTCACCCGCGGCACCGTCGTCGTCGAGGCGGCCCACCGCAGCGGAGCCCTGGTCACCGCCCGGGCAGCACAGCGCCTCGCGCGTCACACGATGGGAGTACCGGGACCGGCCACCAGCGCCCTGTCCGCCGGGGTGCACGAGCTGCTCAGACAGGACGCCGTGCTGGTCACCGACGCCGCCGAGATCATCGAGCTGGTCGGCGGCATCGGCGAACTCGCCCCCGAGCGGCACGGCCCCGTGCTGCCCCGCGACCTGCTCCCGGCCGCCACCCGCCAGGTGCTCGCCGCCCTGCCGGCCCGCGCCCCGGCCTCCGTCTCCGACATCGCCCGCGGCGCCCAGACCAGCCAGGACGACGCCGTCGCGAGGCTGTACGAACTACGAGCACTTGGTTACGTCGAACGACACGACGACGGCTGGAAGTTGACACGCCAGGCGAAGATCTCGATCCGAACCGATCCCAGCGCGCTTTGACGGAGCGTGTTCGGCCGTCCGGGGGAACCCCGACACGCCTGGGAAAATAAGCCAGTTGGGACATCGGGGTGATCACGCAGAGCGACGGATGTGCCCCGGCGGGACGGCCCTCGGAACGTATCTGCGCACGCCCCTGCCCTCGTTGTTCGCGCACCGCGACGCCGCAGTCACGCTACGCTCACGAGGATCCCGACACGAACAGGCAACTCGACATCAGACCGACAGCTCACCCAGGCAGCAGCACTCCGCAGCAGAACGGCACAAGGCGACGAATGCCCCAGCACACCTCCGGGTCCGACCGGGCGGCGCTCCCCCCAGCCGCCCGTGACGGTGGCAGCGTGCGGCCGCCCGCCCCCTCGACGCTCGACGAACTGTGGCGGTCGTACAAGGAGACGGGGGACGAGCGGCTGCGCGAGCAGCTGATCCTGCACTACTCGCCGCTGGTGAAGTACGTCGCCGGCCGCGTCAGCGTGGGCCTGCCGCCCAATGTGGACCAGGCGGACTTCGTCTCCTCCGGGGTGTTCGGGCTGATCGACGCGATCGAGAAGTTCGACGTCGACCGGGAGATCAAGTTCGAGACCTACGCGATCACCCGGATCCGGGGCGCGATGATCGACGAGCTGCGGGCGTTGGACTGGATCCCGCGCTCGGTGCGGCAGAAGGCCCGCAACGTGGAGCGGGCCTACGCCACCCTGGAGGCACGGCTCAGACGCACCCCCACGGAGAGCGAGGTCGCCCGCGAGCTGGGCATCGCCGTGGACGAACTGCACGCCGTTTTCAGCCAGTTGTCGCTCGCCAACGTCGTCGCCCTGGAGGAGCTGCTGCACGCCGGCGGGGAGAGCGGCGACCGGCTCAGCCTGATGGACACCCTCGAGGACACCGCCGCCGACAACCCGGTGGAGGTGGCCGAGGACCGGGAGCTGCGGCGCTTCCTGGCGCGGGCCATCAACACGCTCCCCGAGCGGGAGAAGACCGTGGTGACCCTGTACTACTACGAAGGGCTCACCCTCGCCGAGATCGGCAATGTGCTGGGTGTGACCGAGAGCCGGGTCAGCCAGATCCACACCAAGTCCGTGCTCCAGCTGCGGGCCAAGCTGGCGAGCTTCGGCCGCTGACCGGGCGCCCGCCGAGGGCTCCGGACACGTCCCGCGCAGGCCGGGCGCGGAGGCGCCCCGCGGTTCCGCCCGAGTGACTCCCGCCGTGCGGGGCGCGTCCGTACAGTGGTTGACGTGCCAAGGATTCGAGCGGCCTCCGTGGCCGAGCACCGGTCGATGCAGCGTGCCGCCCTGCTGGACGCGGCACGCTCCCTGCTGTCCGAGGGCGGTACGGAGGCGCTGACCTTCCCGGCCCTCGCCGAGCGCACGGGCCTCGCGCGCTCCTCGGTCTACGAGTACTTCCGGTCGCGGGCAGCGGTCGTCGAGGAGCTGTGCGCGGTCGACTTCCCGGTCTGGGCGGCCGAGGTCGAGGCGGCGATGGCCGCGGTGGACGGCCCCGAGGCCAAGATCGAGGCGTATGTCCGCACCCAGCTCGCCCTGGTCGGGGACCGCAGGCACCGCGCCGTCGTCGCCATCTCCGCCGGCGAGCTGGACGCGGGCGCCCGCGAGAAGATCCGCGCGGCCCACGGCAGCCTGATCGCGATGATCGTCGACGCCCTCGCCGAACTGAACCACGACCAGCCCCGCCTGGCGGCCATGCTCCTGCAGGGCATCGTCGACGCGGCGGTCCGCCGCATCGAGCTCGGCGCGGCGGAAGACCCCGAGACCATCACCGAGGCCGCGGTCTCCATGGCCCTCCGGGGCGTCCGGGGCTGACCGCCGCCCCGCCCCCGGCTCACGCCGGCCTTCCTCACGCCTCCACGTCGGCTCACGCCGGATCGCCCGGCAGCGGCGCCCCCGGAACCGGCAGCAGTCTCGACGGTCCCCGGTGGAGCAGCCACGGCGGCAGCAGGCTGAGGGGGTTCAAGTAGGTGTCCTCTCTTCGCAGGCCCCAGTGGAGGCAGGGGGCGGTGCAGTGGGAGCCGCCCGGCTCCACCACGCCGATCACCTCGCCCGCGGTCACCTCGTCGCCCTTGCGCACCGACGCCCGGACCGGCTCGTAGGTCGTCCGCAGCGGGGGATCGCCGGTGCCGGACAGCTCCACCGAGAGCACGCCCTTTCCAGCCACCCGGCCCGCGAAGAAGACCCGGCCCGCCGCGACCGCCCGGACCGGTGTCCCCGCGGGCGCGGCCAGGTCGACGCCGCGATGACCCCGGCCGTAGGGCGTCGCCGGTGGTTCCCAGCCGCGCAGCACCGGAGGGCGTACCCCTACCGGCCACGCCCGGCCGACCGCCGGAACGTCCGTCTCCGCCGGGTGACCCGATCTCGCCGCGTCCGGTGCCTCAGCCGTGTCCGGTGCCTCAGCCGAGTCCGATGCCTCCGCCTCGTCCGGCGCCTCCCGCGGGCCCGGTGCATCCTCCGCGTCCGGCATCTCCGGCGAGGCCGCCACCCCCGGCACCCCCGCCACGTCCCCCGCCCCCGCCGCGAGCAGCCGGGCCGGGGGAGGGGACAGCAGCAGCACACAGGTCAGGGCCGTCAGCACGGCCGACCGGATCACCGCTCTCGTACATCGCCTCATTCGCATGCCGCAAGCGTCGCCGGAATGCCCGATCATGGCCGGGACCTGTGGACAGGCGGCGGCTTGTGGACAACGGCGTCACCCGGGGCCCCGCGGGTCCCGTACACTTCTGGTGGCGACCCGGGCCACTGGGTCGACTTCGCACGCCCCGACATCCGGTCCGGTCACGGCCGTCCCCCGGTGTCAGCGCCCCTCGGTCCCTCGTGGCACGGCGCGTTGCGGGCGTCAGGCGCGGGAGCCGTCCGGCCCCCGCGGCACAACCGAGAAATTCAAGGAGAAACGGCCATGGCCGTCGTCACGATGCGGGAGCTGCTGGAGAGCGGCGTCCACTTCGGTCACCAGACCCGTCGTTGGAACCCGAAGATGAAGCGCTTCATCTTCACGGAGCGCAACGGCATCTACATCATCGACCTGCTCCAGTCGCTGTCGTACATCGACCGTGCCTACGAGTTCGTCAAGGAGACCGTCGCCCACGGCGGCACGATCATGTTCGTGGGCACGAAGAAGCAGGCGCAGGAGGCCATCGCCGAGCAGGCCACCCGCGTCGGCATGCCCTACGTCAACCAGCGCTGGCTGGGCGGCATGCTCACCAACTTCTCGACCGTCTACAAGCGCCTGCAGCGCCTGAAGGAGCTCGAGCAGATCGACTTCGAGGACGTGGCCGCCTCCGGCCTCACCAAGAAGGAGCTGCTGGTCCTCTCCCGCGAGAAGGCCAAGCTGGAGAAGACCCTCGGCGGTATCCGCGAGATGCAGAAGGTGCCCAGCGCCGTCTGGATCGTGGACACCAAGAAGGAGCACATCGCGGTCGGCGAGGCCCGGAAGCTGAACATCCCGGTCGTCGCCATCCTCGACACCAACTGCGACCCCGACGAGGTCGACTACAAGATCCCGGGCAACGACGACGCGATCCGCTCCGTCACCCTGCTCACCCGCGTGATCGCCGACGCCGTCGCCGAGGGCCTCATCGCCCGCAGCGGTGCCGCCGAGGGCAAGGGCGAGAAGGCCGCGGGCGAGCCGCTCGCCGAGTGGGAGCGCGACCTGCTCGAGGGCGAGAAGAAGAAGGCCGAGGCCGCCCCGGCCGGCGACGCCCCCGCCGAGGCCGAGAAGCCGGCCGAGGCCCCCGCCGCCCCGGCCGCCGAGGGCGACAAGGCCTGACCTTCCCGTCAGCGTCAGCGATGACGGCGGGAGCCGGAACCGACACACAGCGCCCCCGGGCGCGGTGAAGTCCGCTCCCGCCGTCCACCCGTAGGCCGGCGGCGCGAACGCAGAACTGCATACCGCAGCGCAGCGCCCACCGCCGCAGGCCTTCGAACCTCCAGACTTCGAGAAAGACTCACAGACTCATGGCGAACTACACCGCCGCCGACGTCAAGAAGCTCCGGGAGCTCACCGGCGCCGGCATGATGGACTGCAAGAAGGCGCTGGACGAGGCCGAGGGCAACATCGAGAAGGCCGTCGAGGCGCTCCGCATCAAGGGCCAGAAGGGCGTCGCCAAGCGCGAGGGCCGCTCCGCCGAGAACGGCGCCGTGGTCTCGATCATCGCCGACGACAACTCCTCCGGCGTCCTCGTCGAGCTGAAGTGCGAGACGGACTTCGTCGCCAAGGGCGAGAAGTTCCTGGCCGTGGCCAACGCCATCGCCGAGCACGTGGCGAAGACCTCCCCGGCGGACATCGAGGCCCTGCTCGCCTCCGAGATCGAGCCCGGCAAGACCGTCCAGGCGTTCGTGGACGAGGCCAACGCCAACCTGGGCGAGAAGATCGTCCTGGACCGCTTCGCGCAGTTCTCCGACGGCTACGTCACCGCGTACATGCACCGCACCATGCCCGACCTGCCGCCGCAGATCGGTGTACTCGTCGAGTTCGACAAGCCGAACCCCGAGGTCGCCAAGGGCATCGCCCAGCACATCGCCGCGTTCGCGCCGAAGTACCTCTCCAAGGAGGACGTGCCGGCCGAGGTCGTCGAGGCCGAGCGCCGCATCGCCGAGGAGACCACCCGCGCCGAGGGCAAGCCCGAGGCCGCCGTGCCGAAGATCGTCGAGGGTCGCCTCAACGGCTTCTTCAAGGACGCGACGCTGCTCGGCCAGCCCTACGCGCTGGACAACAAGAAGTCCGTCCAGAAGGTTCTGGACGAGGCCGGTGTCACCCTGAAGCGCTTCACGCGCATCAAGGTCGGCATCTGAGTCCGTACCGCGACGGGCGCTCGGCCCCGATAGGGTCGACAGCAGTCGTCCGGACACGGCGTCACGCACCTGCGCGTGCGGGACGACAGCAGATCTGACGAGGAGGCCATTGCCGCACGGGATACGAAACCCTGACCGGCAATGGCCTCCTTGTATGTGCAACACGTGAAAGAGGCGGAATCCGACCATGACCATCAAGGCTGAGAAGAGCGACGACGGCAAAGTACGCGGCCGGTTTCTGCTGAAGCTGTCCGGAGAGGCGTTCTCCGGTGGCGGGGGACTGGGCGTCGACCCCGACGTGGTGCACGCCATCGCACGCGAGATCGCTGCCGTAGTCCGGGACGGCGCACAGATCGCGATCGTCATCGGCGGCGGAAACTTCTTCCGCGGCGCCGAACTCCAGGTGCGCGGCATGGACCGCGCCCGCTCCGACTACATGGGCATGCTCGGCACCGTGATGAACTGCCTCGCCCTCCAGGACTTCCTGGAGAAGGAGGGCGTGGACTGCCGGGTGCAGACCGCGATCACCATGGGGCAGGTCGCCGAGCCCTACATCCCGCTGCGCGCCGTCCGGCACCTGGAGAAGGGCCGCGTGGTCATCTTCGGCGCCGGTATGGGCATGCCGTACTTCTCCACCGACACCACCGCCGCCCAGCGGGCCCTGGAGATCGACGCCGAGGCGCTGCTCATGGGCAAGAACGGCGTGGACGGGGTGTACGACTCCGACCCGAAAACCAACCCCGACGCGGTCAAGTTCGACCACCTCGGCTACGGGGAGGTCATCACGCGCGACCTGAAGGTCGCCGACGCCACGGCGGTCACCCTGTGCCGCGACAACAATCTCCCGATCGTCGTCTTCGAACTGCTCGCGGAGGGCAATATCGCGCGCGCGGTCAAGGGTGAGAAGATCGGCACGCTGGTGGGTGACCAGGTCAGCCGCGGCTGATCACTCCGACCGGGGGTGGACAATGGCCCGCCGGTCGGGAACCGTGCAGAAAGAAGACGCGACGCAGCCGGCCGCCGCCGAGACAACGGAACCGCAGCCGGGCCTACTCAAGACACGCAGGAGCAAGTGGTGATCGAAGAGACCCTCCTCGAGGCCGAGGAGAAGATGGAGAAGGCCGTCGTGGTCGCCAAGGAGGACTTCGCCGCGATCCGCACCGGTCGTGCGCACCCGGCGATGTTCAACAAGATCGTGGCCGACTACTACGGTGCACCGACGCCGATCAACCAGCTGGCCTCGTTCTCCGTGCCCGAGCCGCGCATGGCCGTGGTGACGCCCTTCGACAAGAGCGCGCTGCGCAACATCGAGCAGGCGATCCGCGACTCGGACCTCGGCGTCAACCCGAGCAACGACGGCAACATCATCCGGGTGGTGTTCCCCGAGCTGACCGAGGAGCGCCGCCGCGAGTACATCAAGGTCGCCAAGGCCAAGGGCGAGGACGCCAAGGTGTCCATCCGCTCGGTGCGCCGCAAGGCCAAGGACGCCATCGACAAGATGGTCAAGGACGGCGAGATCGGCGAGGACGAGGGCCGCCGTGCGGAGAAGGAGCTGGACGACACCACCCACAAGTACGTCGCCCAGGTGGACGAGCTCCTGAAGCACAAGGAAGCAGAGCTGCTCGAGGTCTGATGAACGACTCTTCCTGGGGGACGCCGCCGCAGACCGGGTCCGGGTACTGGGGGCCGTCCGACCAGGGGCCCGCCCAGGGGGCTCTCCCGGCGGGTCCCGCGTACGATGCGCACAACGCGCAGCAGACCCGCCCCCAGCCCTTCGTGGCCGACGTGCCCGTGCACGGCGGAGACCAGGATGCGGAACTGGGGGCCACTCGGCTGAGCGGCCCCCTGTTCCGAGACGAGACGACGCAGGCGCGCTCCCGCACCGGGGAGGTGCCGCAGAATCCGGAGCCCATGTCCGACGCCCCGCAGCCGGCGCCCCCGCCGCAGAAGAAGAGCGCCGGGCGCGACCTGGGCGCGGCGATAGGGGTCGGCGTCGGTCTCGGCGCCGTGATCGTCGCGTCGCTGTTCGTGGTGAAGGCCGTCTTCGTCGGTGTCATCGCGGTGGCCGTGGTGGTGGGCCTGTGGGAGCTGACCAAGCGGCTGGAGGAGCGCAAGGGCGTCAAGGCGCCGCTGGTGCCCCTCGCCCTCGGCGGCGCCGCCATGGTGATCTCCGGATACGTCCGGGGCGCCGAGGGCGCCTGGACCGCCATGGCGCTCACCGCGCTGGCCGTGCTGGTCTGGCGGATGACGCAGCCGCCCGAGGGCTACCTCAAGGACGTCACCGCGGGCGTGTTCGCCGCGTTCTACGTGCCGTTCCTCGCCACGTTCGTCGCCATGATGCTCACCGCGGACGACGGCCCCTGGCGCGTGCTGACCTTCCTGCTGCTCACCGTGGTCAGCGACACCGGTGCCTACGCGGTCGGCTGGCGCTTCGGCAAGCACAAGCTCGCCCCGCGGATCAGCCCCGGCAAGACCCGCGAGGGTCTGCTGGGCGCGGTCGCCTTCGCGATGGTCGTGGGCGCGCTGTGCATGCAGTTCCTGATCGACGACGGCACCTGGTGGCAGGGCCTGCTGCTGGGCCTCGCGGTCGCCGCCAGCGCCACTCTGGGCGACCTCGGCGAGTCCATGATCAAACGGGACCTCGGCATCAAGGACATGGGCACCCTCCTGCCCGGCCACGGCGGCATCATGGACCGTCTGGACTCCCTCCTGCCGACGGCCCCGGTGGTCTGGCTCCTGCTGGTGGTCTTCGTGGGCAGCTGACGCCGCGCGGTCGAGCCCCCGCCCGAATCGAATCAGGGCGGGGGCTCACTGCTGTCTGCTGTCCGGGCCCTCACTCGTCTGCTGTCCGGGCCCTCGCTCGCACGTATCCGCGCCGACCGCTACCCGGGCGGCTCGGCACCCGAGTACGGAGTGAGTGCTCACTCCGTCAATGAGTGAGCACTCACTCCGGTGGGCGGGGTGCGCCGGGCATGACCTGTCAGGTCTGCCCGCGGGGCGGATCGGATCCTTCGCTGGGGAGCTGTGTGGCTGCTCGGGGAAGGGCGGCCCTGCGGAGCGCATCGGCCTTCTTGTCGACGAAGTGCGTGAAGAGTTCCTGCCCGTATCCGAACACCGTCGCGGCCGCGAGGATGTTCCACGAGTCCGTGATGATGACTCTGGGAAGGGTGTAAATCAGCAGGAGCCCGAAAACGGCCGTAAGAGTCCCCAGGGACACTTTGATGAGGGCCTGCGCGACGTGCAGGGCGTACGGGTCCTCGATCCGCTGCATTCTGGAGATCGTCTGCACAGCCCCGATCATCGCTGCGCTGCCGCCCACGAATTCGATGAGGAGAACGTCGTACCTGTTCTCGTCGGCACCCAACGGGCATACCGGGCGAGTCCCGGCCGCGTCGAAGCACGTCAGCATTGTCGGTCCGACGACTATGTTCAGAACGGCCAGCACCAGGGCTATGGCCAGCAAGGTCAGGGAAGTGCGCAGAAGGATGCTGTAGAACGTCCTGACTCTTCCCCGCTCATATCCATTCGCCACATAAGCGCCGCGAAGTGCCGAGGAAATCTGAGTCCGGTCCGTGCCGGTCAGGCATCGGACCTTCGTCCTTCCGGAGAACTTCTCCTTCAGCCTCCGGCGCCGCTCGTCATCGGGTGGCAAATAGTCCCGCACGATGCTGAGGACTCTGGGTATCTCGCCCTTCAGCAGTCTGGACGGCAGGAGTTGTATGAGATGGGCATCCGCCGCGTGCAGATTGCTGATCGCCACATCCGCGTACTCCGTCGACCTCCGTGCCCGCCAGAGATGCCCCTTGTTCTCCCATTCGGCGGCGAGCTTCTTGATCGCCGCCACGTTCTGTACGAGCCCTTCGTAGATGTGCCGTAAGTGAGCCGGCCCCTTTACCGCTTTGTCGCCTTCAAAGCGACACCCTCTTTTCGTCGCAGCGGCCTTGGCAGTGGCTATGGTCCATTCTCCGCGCACCACAGTGGTGACCAGCCAGCGAGGCTCCTCCATGGGCATCATGAGTGACCTCCCTGCCAGCAGAATGCCGGGGACCGGGCATCCGCTCTCCCATAAATTCTCCTCTCGCCCGAACACCGCTGCACGTCGATCAGCTGTTCACCTGCCCCAGGAGGAATATGAATTGCGAACGACCGCGCACCCGTGTGTCGACGACTCCTGTCCTCGAGCCCAAGCCCCCGCCCGTAGACGGCCGGGCAATGTGTGTGACCTACGACACTCGCAGTGTGGGGGCGTTTCGGGGGATTCGTGGGAGTGGGCCTCGACCCACAGTCGTGGCAGCCGACACCCGCAGGTCACCCAAGTCGATCTGCGACACTGGTACGGCCATGCCTAAGCCCGGAGAACTCACCTTTGTCGCGCCGCGCGGAGCGAAGCTGCCGCCGCGGCATCTTGCCGATCTCACGCCCGCCGAGCGCAAGGAGGCGGTCGTCGCGGTCGGTGAGAAGCCGTTCCGAGCCAAGCAGCTGTCGAAGCACTACTTCGCGCGCTACGCGCACGATCCGGAGCAGTGGACGGACATCCCGGCCGCGTCCCGCGAGCCGCTGCGCGAGGCGCTGCTGCCGGAGCTGATGACCGTGGTGCGGCATCTGTCGACGGACCAGGGCGCCACCCGCAAGACGCTGTGGAAGCTGTTCGACGGGACGCTCGTGGAGTCCGTGCTGATGCGGTACCCGGACCGGGTGACCATGTGCATCAGCTCGCAGGCCGGGTGCGGCATGAACTGCCCGTTCTGCGCCACGGGGCAGGCGGGGCTGGACCGGAACCTGTCCACGGCCGAGATCGTGCACCAGATCGTCGACGGGATGCGGGCGCTGAGGGACGGCGAGGTCCCGGGCGGGCCCGCGCGGCTCAGCAACATCGTGTTCATGGGCATGGGTGAGCCGCTCGCCAACTACAAGCGGGTCGTCGGCGCCATCCGCCGGCTCACCGACCCGGAGCCGGACGGGCTCGGGCTGTCGCAGCGCGGGATCACCGTGTCGACGGTGGGGCTGGTGCCGGCCATCCACCGCTTCGCCGACGAGGGCTTCAAGTGCCGGCTCGCCATCTCGCTGCACGCCCCGGACGACGAGCTGCGCGACACCCTGGTCCCCGTGAACACGCGCTGGAAGGTGCGCGAGGTGCTCGACGCGGGCTTCGAGTACAGCGCCAAGTCCGGGCGGCGGCTGTCGATCGAGTACGCGCTGATCCGGGACATCAATGACCAGGCGTGGCGGGGCGACCGGCTCGGCCGGCTGCTGAAGGGGCGGCCGGTGCATGTGAACCTCATCCCGCTGAACCCGACCCCGGGCTCCAAGTGGACCGCCTCCCGGCCGGAGGACGAGAAGGCGTTCGTGGAGGCGATCGCCGCGCACGGTGTGCCGGTGACCATCCGGGACACCCGTGGCCAGGAGATCGACGGGGCGTGTGGTCAGCTCGCCGCGAGCGAGAGGTAATGTGACTCGCGTCAGCACAGGCACGACAACTTCATATCCTGCGTAACGTCATACGTAAGAAACATCCGACAGGGGAGCGCCACAGCGCTGAGAGTGCGGCACCGGCCGCAGACCCTCCGAACCTGGCCCAGGTCATTCTGGGTAGGGAGATCGGTCACCACTCAAGCTGTTGCACCCTGCCCGGGACGCCACCGGTGTCCCGGGCAGGGCCGCGTCTCTTCCTGGTCCCTCCAGGAGGAATTCAGTGAGCATCACCAAGAAGGCCACGGTTCTGGTCGCCGGGCTCGGCCTGATCACCTTGTCCGCCTGCGGCTCGTCCGGAGGGGACGACCAGGGGTCCGGCTCCGGCGGGTCCAGGACCGTGACGCTGGTCAGCCACGACTCGTGGGCCGTGTCCAAGGACGTCGTCGCCGCCTTCGAGAAGCAGTCCGGCTACCAGCTGAAGGTCCTCAAGGACGGCGAAGCCGGGCAGGCGGTGAACAAGGCGATCCTGACCAAGGACAATCCGCAGGGCGACGTCTTCTTCGGCGTCGACAACACCCTGCTGTCCCGCGCCCTCGACAACGGGCTGTTCCAGTCGTACGAGGCCAAGGGCTCCGATGCGATACGGCCCGAGTACCGGGCCGACGAGGACAAGCACCGGGTCACGCCCGTCGACACCGGCGACATCTGCGTCAACTACGACAAGCAGTGGTTCGAGAAGAAGAAGCTGACCCCGCCGAAGACGTTCGATGATCTGATCAAGCCGGAGTACAAGAACCTGCTGGTCACGGAGAACGCCTCGACCTCGTCACCCGGCCTGGGCTTCCTGCTCGGCACCGCCGCGAAGTACGGCGATGGGGGCACCTCCCGCGCGAGCGAGGCCGAGCGTGGGGGAGGCTGGCAGGACTACTGGAAGAAGCTCAAGGCCAACGGGGTGAAGGTGGTCGACGGCTGGGAGCAGGCCTACTACGAGGAGTTCTCCGGTTCCGCCGGCGGCAAGGAGGCCGGGGCCGACCGGCCGCTGGTGGTGTCCTACGCCTCCTCCCCGCCCGCCGAGGTCGTCTACGCCAAGTCCAAGCCGAAGACCGCGCCGACCGGTGTCGCCGAGGGCACCTGCTTCCGCCAGGTCGAGTACGCCGGGCTGCTGAACAACGCCAGGAACCCCGAGGGCGGCAAGGCGCTGCTCGACTTCCTGCTGAGCAAGCGGTTCCAGGAGGACATGCCGCTCAACATGTTCGTCTACCCGGTGCGCGAGGACGCCCAGGTGCCGAAGGTGTTCGCGCAGTACGGGCCGCAGGCCGAGGATCCGGAGACCATGGACCCGGCGAAGATCGCCGGCAACCGTGACCAGTGGGTCAAGTCGTGGACCTCGCTCGTACTGAAGTAGACCGGCGGACAGCCTTGCCGCCCGCCCCGTCGACGGCGGGGCGGGCGAAGGGGCGGGCGGCACGGCTGGCCCTGCTGGCCGTGCCCGTCGCGTTCTTCGCCGTCTTCTTCGCCTACCCCGTCGCCGCGATCGTCGCCCGCGGGCTGAAGACTGACGGGAGCTGGCAGCTCGGCCGGTTCGCCGAGGTGCTGGCGCAGCCGGACGTGCGGCAGGTGCTGTGGTTCACCACCTGGCAGGCGCTGGTGTCGACCGCCCTGACGCTGCTGATCGCGCTGCCCGGCGCCTATGTCTTCGCCCGCTTCGACTTCCCCGGCAAGCAGCTGCTGCGGGCCGTGGTCACCGTGCCGTTCGTGCTGCCGACCGTCGTCGTCGGCTCGGCGTTCATGGCGCTGGTCGGGCGGGGCGGGCTGCTGCACGAGTGGTGGGGCGTACGGCTGGACACCACCGTGTGGGCGATCCTCCTCGCCCATGTCTTCTTCAACTACGCCGTGGTGGTGCGCACCGTGGGCGGGCTCTGGGCGCAGCTCGACCCCCGGCAGGAGGAGGCCGCCCGGATGCTCGGCGCCTCGCCCGCCAAGGCCTGGCGCCGGGTGACCCTGCCGGCGCTGGCGCCCGCCGTGGCCGCCGCCGCGCTGATGGTCTTCCTGTTCACCTTCACCTCCTTCGGGGTGGTGCAGATCCTCGGCGGCCCCGCGTTCTCCACCCTGGAGGTGGAGATCTACCGGCAGACCTCCGAGATCTTCGACCTGCCCACGGCCGCCGTGCTGACGATGATCCAGTTCGTCGCGGTCGGCGCGATCCTCGCCCTGCACGCCTGGACCGTGCGCCGGCGCGAGAGCGCGCTGAGGCTGGTGGACGCCTCGGTGACCGCGCGCCGGCCGCGCGGCGCCGGGCAGTGGGCGCTGCTCGGCGCGGTCGTCGCCACCGCCGCCGTGCTGCTGGTGGCGCCGCTCGCGGTGCTGGTGGAACGGTCCTTCGGCGCGGCGGGCCTCGGCTACTACCGGGCGCTGACCCGTGAGGACGGGGGAGTGTTCCTGGTCGCGCCGATCGAGGCGGTCGGCAACTCGCTGCAGTACGCGTTCGCCGCGACCGCCATCGCCGTGGTGGTCGGCGGTCTCGCCGCCGTCGCGCTCACCCGCAGGGACGCGGGACGGCTGGTGCGCGGCTTCGACGCGCTGCTGATGCTGCCGCTCGGAGTGTCCGCGGTGACCGTCGGCTTCGGCTTCCTGATCGCGCTCGACGAACCGCCGCTGGATCTGCGGGCCTCCTGGATGCTGGTGCCGCTGGCGCAGGCCCTGGTGGGCGTCCCGTTCGTGGTACGGACCATGCTGCCGGTGCTGCGGGCCGTGGACGTACGGCTGCGGGAGGCGGCTGCGGTGCTCGGGGCCTCGCCGTGGCGGGCCTGGCGGGAGGTGGATCTGCCGATGGTGCGGCGGGCGCTGCTGATCGCCGCCGGGTTCGCCTTCGCGGTGTCGCTGGGGGAGTTCGGGGCGACGGTGTTCATCGCCCGGCCCGACAACCCGACGCTGCCGGTGGCGGTGGCGCGGCTGCTGGGGCGGCCCGGGGAGCTCAACTACGGCCAGGCGATGGCCCTGTCGACAGTACTGATGATCGTGTGCGCGGTGGCGCTGCTGGTGCTGGAGTGGCTGCGGACCGACCGGACCGGGGAGTTCTAGATGCCCGCGGACAGCCTGCTGAGCCTTCAGGCCGCCACCGTACGCTTCGGCGGGCGGACGGCGCTGGACTCCGTGGATCTGTCGGTGGCCGAGCACGAGATCGTCTGCGTCCTCGGGCCCAGCGGCAGCGGCAAGTCCACGCTGCTGCGGGCGGTGGCCGGGCTGCAGCCCCTCGACTCCGGGCGGGTCCTGCTCGACGGCCGCGACCAGTCGGCGGTGCCCGCGCACAAGCGCGGGGTCGGGCTGATGTTCCAGGACCATCAGCTGTTCCCGCAGCGGGACGTGGCCGGCAATGTCGCCTTCGGGCTGCGGATGCGCGGCGCCTCGCGCCGCGAACAGGCGGAACGGGTGGCGGAGCTGCTGGACCTCGTCGGTCTGCCGGGCGCCGGGGGCCGGGCGGTTGCCGCGCTGTCCGGCGGTGAGCAGCAGCGGGTGGCGCTGGCACGGGCGCTCGCCCCCAGCCCGCGGCTGCTGATGCTCGACGAGCCGCTGGGGCAGCTCGACCGCTCGCTCAGGGAACGCCTGGTCGTCGAACTGCGCGAGCTGTTCGGCCGGCTGGGCACCACGGTGCTCGCGGTGACCCACGACCAGGGCGAGGCGTTCGCGCTGGCCGACCGGGTGGTGGTGATGCGGGACGGGCGGATCGCCCAGTCCGGCACGCCGCTTCAGGTGTGGCAGCGGCCTGCGGACGCGTTCGTGGCCCGCTTCCTCGGATTCGAGAACGTGGTCGAGGCGACGGTCGGCGAGGAGGTCGCCGTGACGCCCTGGGGCAAGGTCCCGGTGCCCGCCGACGCCCCGTCAGGTGCCCGCACCCTGCTGGTCAGGCCCGCCGGGGTCCGCCTGGTCGCCGCCGACGCGGGGCTGCGCTGCACGGTCGCCGCCCGTACTTTCCGCGGCACCCATGTCGCCGTCCACCTCCAGCCCGAGAACGCCCCGCGCCTGGAGGCGGCCTGCCCCCTGCGCTCGGCACCCGAGGTCGGCGACGAGGTGGGGGTCGAGTTCGACGCTGCGGAGGTCGCCGTCCTGGACTGAGGGCCGGCCCTCGTGCAACGGGACTGAATGCCGTCGGGCATGCCGGTGGCCCGCCCCCGGCCGGGGACGGGCCACCTCAACTGCTCAAGAACCTCTGAGCCGTGCGAATCAGCGGTCGCTGCCCGCACCCTTGCGGCGCATGCCGAAGAAGACCGCGCCGCCGCCGACCAGGACCAGCGCGCCCGCGATACCGGCGATCAGGCCGGTATTGGAGTTGGCGCCGGTCTCGGCGAGGTTGGACTCGCCGACCGCGGGCGACGGCACGTTGTCCGCCGTGTCCGCGGGGGCGGAGCTCTCCGGCTCCGACGGAGCCGGGCTGCCGGGCTCCCCGGCCGGGGCCGAGGCGGAGTCCGACGGAGTGGGCTCAGGGCTCGGGCTCTCCTCCTTGCCCTCGTCCTGCTTCTTGCACGCCGTGGCCGGGGTGATCAGGTTCGGCTTGATGTCCGCGTCCACATACTTGTCGGCCTTGACGTGGATGCGGTACTCGACGTTGGGCTTCCAGTCCTCCTCGAAGGTGATGGTGTTGCCGTCGCGGGAGCCCTTGACCACCTTTTCGCCGATCTTCTTCACATCGGCGCCGTTGTTCTCCAGGAACACGGTGACGGTGGCCGGGACGCCCAGGGGATCGACGTCGGTGACGGTGATGACACCTTTGTCACCGACACACTTCGCCTCGGCCGAGAAGTCACTGATGCTGCAGGCGGCAGCGGTGCCGGTGGCCGAGAGCGCGAGCGCGGCCGATGCGGAGACGACTCCGAGGGCGCGCAGAGTGCGAGCGACGGTACGGCGCGACGCCGCACCACGGGATACGGACAGAACTGTCACGTTTGTCCTTCACTGGGATGCGCAAATGCGGGGGGTGGAAGGAGAGTTGACCAGACATCAGCTCTCCCAGACGGCACCCAGGTCTATAAGCGTCGCATAAGTAGTGTCAACGCATATGCCGATCGCAGGCCACGGCTTTGCCGAATCATTAATCGCTCATGCGTTTCAGCGCTTCGGGTGCCTCTTCGATCCGGTCCACCAAAGCGATCCGCGCGTCCATGGACCGCTCCCGCGCCAGCGACCGCAGCAGCGGCCAGGCCGGCAGCTTCTCCGTCCAGTGCGCCCGGTCCACCAGCACCATGGGGGTGGGTTCCCCGCGCGACTCGTAGTAGTTGGGGGTCGCGTTGTCGAAGATCTCCTGCACGGTCCCGGCGGCGCCCGGCAGGAAGACCACGCCGGCGTTGCAGCGGGCCAGCAGGCCGTCCTCGCGAGTGGAGTTGGCGAAGTACTTCGCGATGTGCGACGCGAAGGCGTTGGGCGGCTCATGTCCGTAGAACCAGGTCGGGATGCCGACCGAATGGTTGCCCTTCGGCCAGCGGGTGCGCACCTCGAAGGCGGCGCGGGCCCAGTCGGTGACCGACGGCGTGAACGACGGCGCCGCGGCGAGCACTTCGCAGGCCCCGTCCAGCATCCCGTCGTCGTACGGGGCGGCGTACGCCCCCAGGTTGGCCGCCTCCATCGCGCCGGGCCCGCCGCCCGTGGCCACCGTGAACCCGTCCCGGGCCAGGGCGCGTCCCAGGCGGGCGGCTCCCCGGTACCGCTCGGTGCCGCGGGCCATCGCATGGCCGCCCATCACGCCCACCACCCGCGCCGTGCGCAGGAGTTCGTCGAGGGCGTCGGACATGGAGTCGTCGTGGACGGCGCGCAGCATCGAGGCGAAGATGTCGCCGTCGGCGGTGGTCCGCCGGAACCAGTCGTAGGCGAGGGCGTCCGGTGTCGCCTCGTAGCCCTTCTCCAGCGAGGCGAACAGCTCGTCGGGGCGGTACAGACGGCTCCGGTAGGGGTCGAAGGGCAGCCCGGGCACCGGCGGAAGCACCAGCGCGCCGGCGGCGCGGAGCCTGGCCTCGGCCTCGGCGCGCATCCGGCAGCCCAGGAACACCGCCTGCGTGGTGTCCGTGGTCAGCAACTCCCTTGTCCGGTCGGTCAGATCGACGGACTGCACCCGGTACCGGGCGAGGGTGCCGCGCGCCGAGACGACCGCGTCGAACTCCTCGAGCGTCTCGATCTCGCGGTCACCGTGGTGGGCGGCATGGGCGGGCGACGTCTGCACCCGCCCATGCTAGGACCTTCCGGTCGTATCGGTCGGTGCGGCCCTGGGCTGCCGGTCCCATCGCAGGCCGCCCCGATGTGATCTCAGCCCTCCACCGCGGCCGGGTCCATCCAGACGACCTCCCAGGTGTGGCCGTCGAGGTCGTCGAAGGCGCGGCCGTACATGAAGCCCTGGTCCTGGGTCTCACCGCTGGGGGAGCCGCCCGCCGCGATCGCCTTGTCGACCAGCTCGTCCACCTTCTCGCGGCTCTCCGCGCTCAGCGCGATCAGCACCTCGCTGGCCTTGGTCGCGTCGACGATCTCCTTCTTGGTGAAGGTGGAGTAGAACTCCTTGGTGAGGAGCATCGCGATGATGTTGTCGCTGATCACGACCGAGGCTGCGTTCTGGTCGCTGAACTGCTCGTTGATCGAGTAGCCGAGCTCGGTGAAGAACTTCCGCGAGGCGGCGAGGTCGCTGACGGGCAGGTTCACAAAGATCATCTGCTGGTACATGGCGGGGTCTCTCCCGTTCGGCTTCATAGCGTGTGTGTGTTCGAGGGGGTAGACCGGGGGACCCCGCGGAAGTCATCGCTGCCCGGGGAACTTTTGCGAGGAGCTTCCTGGCGGACGGCGTCAGGCGGCGAGCGGGAGCGCCGACAGCTCGGCGACGGCCAGCGTCAGCGGAGCGAACAGGGCGACCAGCGCGGCGGACCGGATCGCGACCGCCCGGCGCAGGGTCGCGGCGGGGGCGCCGAGGCGCAGCAGCGCGTCCGTGGTGAGCGCGCGGGCCTGCCTGGCCTCGGCCGCGGCGGTCAGCAGCGTCGCCACCGCGCAGCCGGTCACCAGGAGCGTCCCGAGGGCGGTGAGCGGGGCGACGGACGGGTCGTCGGTGTCGTAGAGCGAGGTCATGGCGTACGCGGCCGAGATCACCGCGCAGACCACGCCCAGCGGGCGGCCGATGCGCACCGCCTCCGTCATCAGCGCCCGGCCCGCCAGCAGGCGCAGGGCGCCCGGGCGCACCGCCTGCAGCAGCCTGCCGCACAGGTGGGTGAGCCCCGGACCGGCCAGGGCGAGACCGAGGGCGGTCAGCGCGAGCCCGGCCAGCGCCCCGGCCCGCCCGCCGGGCTCGGAGCCACCGCCGGTACGGCTGACGTAGGCCTCCACGGCCAGCCCCACGGCCAGGACGGCGATGCCCCAGGGCAGTCCGGACGGCGCCGCCAGGGGAGCGGCAGGGGGGACGGCCGGCGAGGTCTCGGGGGCCCCGGCTGCCTCGGCCGTCTCGGCCGGCTGCTCCTGGCCGCCTTGCTCCTGGTGGCTCCGGGCTTCTGCCCCGGCCGTGCGCCCGCCGCGTGCTGCCCTGCCCAGGTGGGTGCCGAAGCGTCCGTACGCGCCGAAGGTCTCCCGCACCGGCGTGCGCCGGTAGGCGCCGAAGCGGCCGTACATCCGGGCCATGCGGGAGGCGCCGGGCCTCCGCTCGCGCGGGCGCAGCGCCACCGCCACCGCCAGCGAGGCGCACACCGGCACCACGGCGAGCAGGGTGAGGGCGGCCGGGAGCGGCAGCGGCTGGCCCGCGGCGAGGAAGTCGGCGGCGGCCCCGTCGAAGGGCATGCCGGTCAGGTCGCCGCGCAGATGGAGGAAGACCAGCAGCGCCAGCATCGAGCCCAGCGCGCAGGCGAGGGCCGTGGTCGCCGCGGAGATCGCCATCATGCGCGCCGGGCCGAGGCCGAGCGCGGACAGGCCCGACCGGGGCCGGGTGGCGGGGTCCGTGCGGGCCACCGCGACCGCGAAGTACACGGTGGCCGCGAGCGGGGCGGCGCACCAGGCCAGGCGCAGCGCCGAGACGGACGGGGTGTCCGGGTGGTTCAGCGCGTGGCCGAGGGCGCCCAGGAGCAGGAAGCCGGTCCCCGCCGAGGCGGCCGCGACCAGCAGGCGGCGCAGCTGGACGGCCGGCCGGGCGCTTCGGGTCAGGCGGAGAGCGAGCACGCGGCCCGGCCCTCCGTCTCGGCGGTCTCGGCGACCGGTGGCAGATGCACGGTGCGGACCCGCCGCCCGTCCAGCAGCGACACGGTGCGGTCGGCGAGGGCCGCGGTGTCCGGGTCGGCGGTGGCGAGGACGACCGTGATGCCGTGCGAGCGGGCGGCCGTGGTGAGCGTGCGCAGCACGTGCCGGCGGTCCGCGCGGTGCAGCGGGGCGGTCGGCTCGTCGGCGAACAGCACGGTCGGCGCGGGGGCCAGGGCGCGGGCGATGCACACCCGCTGGCGCTCGGCGTGCACCAGCTCGCCGGGGTGCTTGCGGGCCTTGTCGCCGACGTCCAGGCGCTCCAGCCACTCCAGTGCCGCGGTCTTGGCGCGGCGGCGGTCGGTGCCGCGCAGCAGCAGCGGCAGCGCGGCGTTCTCCCAGACGTTCAGCTCGGGGACGAGCACCGGCTCCGGGTCGATCCAGCCGAAGCGCTCCCGGCGCAGCCGCTCCCGGGCGACCGGGCCCAGGGTGTGCATGGGTCCGCTGTTGAACCAGACCTCGCCGCCCTGGACCGGGGTCAGACCGGCGAGGCAGCGCAGCAGGGTGGTCTTGCCGCTGCCGCGCGGGCCGCCGACGGCGAGGATCTCGCCCTCCCGGACGCCGAGCGAGACCCCGCTCAGCCCGGGGGAGCCGTCCGCGTGCCGGAACTGCAGGCTGCGTGCCCAGAGCACGTCGTTGTCCGGTGGGGCCACCATGGCGTACACCTCGGTTCGGATCGGAAATGCCGTGCGCGGTTCGTGGTTTTCCCTCGTGCGGGGGAACGAAGGCAGGGCCGATCGGTCACTGGGCACGCTAGGCAGGAGGCGGCGGCACGCCGGACAGCACGCGGCCCCGGGCCGCCGTTTCTCACTCGAACGGGCGGCACCGGGGCCGGTGTTGATCATCCAGGAGGAAGATCGGTACCTCGGCCGGACTACACCTCGGCCCGAGGCCCGGACCAGAGCTTGATCCAGGCGCCTCGGCCTGCGGCCCGGACTAGAGCTTGGTCCAGGCCTCGGTGAGGGTGGCGCGCAGGATCTGCTCGATCTCGTCGAAGGTCTCCTGGTTGGAGATCAGCGGCGGCGCGAGCTGGACGACCGGGTCGCCGCGGTCGTCGGCGCGGCAGTACAGGCCGTTCTCGAAGAGCTTCTTGCTGAGGAAGCCGTACAGGACGCGCTCGGTCTCCTCCTCGTTGAAGGACTCCTTGGTGGCCTTGTCCTTGACCAGCTCGATTCCGTAGAAGTAGCCGTTGCCGCGGACGTCGCCGACGATCGGCAGGTCGTGGAGCTTCTCCAGGGTGGAGCGGAAGGCGCCCTCGTTGTCCAGCACGTGCTGGTTGAGGTTCTCGCGCTCGAACAGGTCCAGGTTGGCCAGGGCGACCGCGGCGGAGACCGGGTGGCCGCCGAAGGTGTAGCCGTGCAGGAAGGTGTTCTCGCCCTTGTAGAACGGCTCGGCGATGCGGTCGGAGATGATGCAGGCGCCGATCGGGGAGTAGCCCGAGGTCATGCCCTTGGCGCAGGTGATCATGTCGGGCACGTAGCCGAACTTGTCGCAGGCGAAGGTGGTGCCGAGGCGGCCGAAGGCGCAGATGACCTCGTCGGAGACGAGCAGCACGTCGTACTGGTCGCAGATCTCGCGCACCCGCTGGAAGTAGCCGGGCGGGGGCGGGAAGCAGCCGCCGGCGTTCTGCACCGGCTCCAGGAAGACCGCGGCGACGGTGTCGGGGCCCTCGAAGAGGATCTGCTGCTCGATCTGGTCGGCGGCCCAGCGGCCGAAGGCCTCCGGGTCGTCGCCGAAGATCGGGGCGCGGTAGATGTTGGTGTTCGGCACCTTGTGCGCGCCGGGCACCAGCGGCTCGAACGGCGCCTTCAGGGCGGGCAGGCCGGTGATGGACAGGGCGCCCTGCGGGGTGCCGTGGTAGGCGACCGCGCGGGAGATGACCTTGTGCTTGGTGGGCCTGCCGGTGAGCTTGAAGTACTGCTTGGCGAGCTTCCAGGCGGTCTCCACCGCCTCGCCGCCCCCGGTGGTGAAGAAGACCTTGTTCAGGTCGCCCGGGGCCTCGTCGGCCAGCCGCTCGGCCAGCTCCACGGCCTTGGGGTGGGCGTAGGACCACACAGGGAAGAAGGCCAGCTCCTGGGCCTGCTTGGAGGCGGTCTCCGCGAGCTCCGTACGGCCGTGGCCCGCCTGTACGACGAACAGGCCGGCGAGACCGTCGAGGTAGCGCTTGCCCTTGTCGTCGTAGATGTAGGTGCCCTCGCCCCGGACGATGGTGGGGACGGGGGCGTTCTCGTACGAGGACATGCGGGTGAAGTGCATCCACAGGTGCTCGTACGCGGACTTGCTGAGGTCGTTGGGGCTGTCGGTGCTCACGGTTATCGGGTTCCCCACATGTAGGTCTGCTTCTTGAGCTTCAGGTAGACGAAGCTCTCGGTGGAGCGCACTCCGGGCACGGCCCGTATGCGCTTGTTGATGACCTCCAGCAGATGGTCGTCGTCCTCGCAGACGATCTCGACCATCAGATCGAAGGAGCCGGCGGTCATCACCACGTACTCGCATTCGGCCATCTCGGTCAGCGCGTCGGCGACGGCCTCCACATCACCTTCCACGTTGAGGCCGACCATCGCCTGCCGGCGGAAGCCCACGGTGAGCGGGTCCGTGACGGCGACGATCTGCATCACGCCCTGGTCGAGCAGCTTCTGCACGCGCTGGCGCACGGCCGCCTCGGACAGGCCGACGGCCTTGCCGATGGCCGCGTAGGGACGTCTGCCGTCCTCCTGCAGCTGCTCGATGATGGCGAGGGAGACGGAGTCCAGCTGGGGACTGCCGCCGTTGCGGGACTCGCGGGAGTCCTTCGGGTCTGCGCTTCGACTGGCCACGAGGTCACTGTGCACGACGTCTCGACAGTTTCGCAAGGCGTTGGCGATGAAATCCGTTGTTGAAGGGTTCGTAACATGCGGATTTCGCAGAACGGTGCCCGGCGGGGGTGTTGAAAACGTCAGCCCTCTGACTAGGGTGGTGTCTCAGAGGTTGGACAGCTGGACAATCTCGGACACCCACAAGAAGCACTGGAGGGCCTGCAGTGAGCACCGAGCTGCGTCGTCTGCGCAACTACATCGGCGGTGAGTTCCGTGATGCCGCCGACGGACGGACCACCCAGGTGGTCAACCCCGCGACCGGCGAGGCGTACGCGACCGCTCCGCTGTCCGGTCAGGCGGACGTGGACGCCGCCATGGCGGCCGCGGCCGAGGCCTTTCCGGGCTGGCGGGACACCACGCCGGCCGAACGCCAGAAGGCCCTGCTGAAGATCGCGGACCTCTTCGAGGAGCGGGCCGAGGAGCTGATCGCCGCCGAGGTGGAGAACACGGGCAAGCCCATCGGGCTGACCCGCACCGAGGAGATCCCGCCGATGGTCGACCAGATCCGCTTCTTCGCGGGCGCGGCGCGGATGCTGGAGGGCAAGGGCGCCGGCGAGTACATGGAGGGCCTGACCTCCTTCGTGCGCCGCGAGCCGGTCGGCGTCTGTGCGCAGGTCGCGCCGTGGAACTACCCGATGATGATGGCCGTGTGGAAGTTCGCCCCGGCGATCGCGGCGGGCAACACGGTCGTGCTGAAGCCGTCGGACACCACCCCGGCGTCCACCGTGCTGCTGGCCGAGATCCTCGGCTCCGTCCTCCCCAAGGGCGTCTTCAACGTCATCTGCGGCGACCGCGACACCGGCCGCATGATGGTGGAGCACCCCATCCCGGCCATGGCCTCCATCACCGGCTCGGTACGGGCCGGCATGCAGGTCGCCGAGTCCGCGGCCAAGGACGTCAAGCGGGTCCACCTGGAGCTGGGCGGCAAGGCGCCGGTCGTGGTCTTCGAGGACGTCGACATCGCCAAGGCCGTCGAGGACATCTCGGTCGCCGGCTACTTCAACGCCGGCCAGGACTGCACCGCCGCCACCCGTGTGCTGGTCCACGAGTCGATCCACGACGACTTCGTCGCCGCGCTGGCCAAGGCCGCCAACGAGACCAAGACCGGCATGCCGGACGACGAGGACGTGCTGTACGGCCCGCTCAACAACCCCAACCAGCTCAAGCAGGTCGAGAGCTTCATCGAGCGGCTGCCGGCGCACGCGCGCGTCGAGGCGGGCGGCAAGCGGGTCGGCGACAAGGGCTACTTCTACGCGCCGACCGTGGTCTCCGGCCTCAAGCAGGACGACGAGATCATCCAGAAGGAGGTCTTCGGGCCGGTCATCACCGTCCAGTCCTTCACCGACGAGGACCAGGCCGTCGAGTACGCCAACGGCGTCGAGTACGGGCTGGCCTCCTCGGTGTGGACCAAGGACCACGGGCGCGCGATGCGGATGTCGAAGAAGCTGGACTTCGGGTGCGTCTGGATCAACACGCACATCCCGCTGGTCGCGGAGATGCCGCACGGCGGCTTCAAGAAGTCCGGGTACGGCAAGGACCTGTCGGCGTACGGCTTCGAGGACTACACGCGGATCAAGCACGTGATGACCTCGCTGGACGCATAAGCGCACAGCGTTACAGCGTCCGAGCGCAGTCGGGGCGTGGGGGCGTGTGCGGCCGGCGGGTTCGCCGTGGCTGGTCGCGCAGTTCCCCGCGCCCCTTCGGGGTGTTGCGGGCGCCCCTGTTCGACAAGGTGTCGGTGTTGGTCGTCTTTGGTTGACGTACCGTCGATTGCCCTGGTGGGCCCGGACGGGGATGCTGCGGCAATGGTGACCACATCCCGTTCCCTGTCCCGTCGTTCGCTGCTGCTCGGCGGGGGTGTGCTGCTCGGTTCGCTGACCGGCTGCGGGGTGCCTGCCGCGCATGTGCCGGCCGCCGAGCGGGCCGCGGCTGATCTGTCCCGCCGGGAGAAGCTGCTCACCTGGGCGAACTGGCCGCTGTACATCGACACCGCCGAGGAACGCCCGTCGCGGCGGCCCACGCTGGAGGCGTTCGAGCGGCGGACGGGGATATCCGTCGAGTACGTCGAGGAGATCAACGACAACGACGAGTTCTTCGGCAAGATCAGCCCCGCGCTGATGAACCGCCAGCCGACCGACCGCGATCTCATCGTCATCAGCGACTGGATGTGCGCGCGGTTCGTGCGGCTCGGCTGGGTGCAGGAGATGGACCGGTCCCGGCAGCCGAACGTCACCGAGTATCTCGATCCGCTGCTGCGCTCGCCCGCCTTCGACCCGGGGCGGAAGTTCACCGTGCCCTGGCAGTCCGGCATCACCGGCATCGCCTACAACCGGCGCCGGGCGGGCCGGGAGATCCGCAGCGTGTCGGACCTGTGGGCGCCCGACCTCAAGGGCAGGGTGACGCTGCTGTCCGGCGTGGACGAGGCGTTCGCGCTGCTGATGCAGGGCAACGGCGTCGACATCACCCGGTGGACCGCCGACGACTTCCACACCGTGTGCGACCAGGTGGAGAAGCAGGTGGCCAGGGGCCAGATCCGCCGCTTCACCGGCAACGACTACATCAAGGACCTGTCCAGCGGGGACGTCCTGGCCTGCCAGGCCTACTCCGGCGACGTCATCCAGCTCCAGGCCGACGACCCGGACATCGAGTTCGTCGTCCCGGAGGAGGGCGCCGAGCTGTGGTCGGAGTCGCTGATGGTTCCCAACCTGGCCCGGCACAAGGCCAACGCCGAGCTGCTCATCGACCACTACTACGACCCGGAGGTCGCCGCCGAACTGGCCGCCTGGGTCAACTACGTCTGCCCGGTGCCGGCCGCGCAGGACGTCCTCGCCTCCTCCGACGACGAGGAGACCGCGGCCCTCGCAGAGGACCCGCTGATCTTCCCGGACGCCGCGATGCGGAAGCGCCTGGCCATCGCCCGGGACATCGAGCCGGGGGAGCGGCAGGAGTTCGCCAAGCGGTGGAACAAGATCGTGGGCCTGTAGCAGACTCGCCGTATGGAGACGGGGACCGAACGGGTGGGCGGGGCCGTCACGTTGGGGCTGCTGGCGGCCTGGGCGGTGCACGACGCGGAGGAACTCGCCACGGTGCCGGGGTGGTTGCGCAGGAACGTGCCGCAGCTGCGATCACGGACCTCGCCACAGGCCTCGCGCTCGCGGGGGCAGCCACGGCCGCGTCGCACGTGATCGCCCGAAAGCTTTTTGAACGCGTTCAATAAGCGTGTAGGTTGTCGTCATGAGCGACAGAGTCGCCCTGCTCAAGGGCATCCGTGCGTGGCTGGTCGTGTTCGTTGTGGGTCTGGTGCTGAGCGGGGTGACGGCCTTCCCGCTGGTGCACGAGCTGCGCTGGGCCGAGGAGGTGCTGCGGTCGCTGGCCGCGGGGGAGTACCTGCCCGGCCTGATGGAGTGGGTCGAGCGGGTGCGCACCGGCCTGGACACCGCCGACGCCGGGTATCCGTTCCTGCTCTACGGCACCGACTGGCTCGCCTTCGCCCACCTGGTGATCGCTGTCGCCTTCTACGGGCCCTACCGCGACCCCGTGCGCAACATCTGGGTCGTCGAGTTCGGGATGATCGCCTGCGCCGGGATCGTCCCGCTCGCGCTCGTCTGCGGTCCGATCCGCGGAATTCCGCTGTGGTGGAGCGTCATCGACATGGCGTTCGGGGTGTTCGGGGTGATCCCGCTGTGGATCGTGCGGCGGAAGATCAGGCGGCTGGAGTCGCTCACCCCGAGCGGCGCCGTGCCGGTGCCCGCCGCGTGAGGCCGTCGCGCAGGGCACACAGCACGTCGATGCGGTTGGTGGTGACCGAGTCGACGCCCAGCGCCAGCAGCCGCCGCATGGAGCGGCGGGTGTCCGGGGTCCACACCGACAGCAGGTACCCGTCGCGGTGGACCCGGTCGGCGAGGGCCCGGTCGACCAGGGTGAAGCGGTAGTTGAGCCAGCGCGGCCGGATCGCCTCCAGCAGGGCGGCCCGGGGCGGGGCCAGGGTCGAGCGGGTGAGGGCGATCTCCGCCGACGGGTCCGCGGCGCGGACGGCGAGCATCGCCTCGGCGCCCGCGCAGTAGCAGACCCGGTCCTGCGCACCCGCCTCCCGGACCGCCTCCACCACCCGGCGTGCGTCACGGACGTCCGGTGTGCCGGGCAGGTCCACCATCACCCGGCTGCCCTCGGTCGCCTCCAGCGCGGCGGAGAGCGCCGGCACGCCGTCGCCGGTCGCGGCCCTGACCTCCTCCCAGGACAGCGACCTCAGCGGACGGTCCAGCTCCCACAGGCGCTTCAGCGTCGCGTCGTGCAGCAGCACCGGCACGCCGTCCCGGGTGAGCCGTACGTCGATCTCCACCGCGTCGGCACCCTGCCGCAGGGCGGAACGCAGGGAGGCGAGGGTGTTCTCGCGGAAGCGGTAGGGGTCGCCGCGATGAGCGACGGCGGTCACCTTCTCCACGACGTCCCTTCCCTCTTCTCCGTGAGGGCCTCCATGACGCCCTCCGCGACGTCCTTCATGGCGTCCTTCATGACGGCCTCCCCCGACGTCCATGCCCGGTGCATGGTCAGGAGGCGAGCCAGGAGTCCGTGTACGTGTCGATCTCGGCGGACAGCTTCGCCTTGCCCTCGGCGTCCATGAAGGAGGCCTCCACCGCGTTCTTCGCCAGCGCGGCCAGCCCCCGCTCGTCGAGGTCCAGCAGCCGGGCGGCCACCGCGTACTCGTTGTTCAGGTCGGTGCCGAACATCGGCGGGTCGTCGGAGTTGATCGTCACCAGGACACCGGCCCGCACGAACTCCTTGATCGGGTGCTCGTCCAGGGAGGCCACCGCACGGGTGGCGATGTTGGAGGTGGGGCACACCTCCAGCGCGATGCGCCGCTCGGCGAGGTGGGCGAGCAGCTCCGGGTCGCGGGCGGAGCTGGTGCCGTGGCCGATGCGCTCGGCCCGCAGCTCGTTCAGCGCGTCCCACACCGTCTGCGGCCCGGTGGTCTCACCGGCGTGCGGCACGGACCGCAGGCCGGCCGCGATGGCCCGGTCGAAGCAGGGCTTGAACTGGGGGCGCGGCACGCCGATCTCCGGGCCGCCGAGACCGAAGGAGATCAGCCCCTCCGGGCGCAGCCGGTCGTCGGTCGCCAGCCGCGTGGTCTCCTCGGCGGCCTCCAGCCCGGCCTCGCCGGGGATATCGAAGCACCAGCGCAGCACCAGGCCGAGCTCCTTCTCGGCTGCCTTGCGGGCGTCCTCTATGGCGTCCATGAACGCGCGCTCGTCGATGCCGCGGCGGGTGGAGGAGAAGGGGGTGATGGTCAGCTCGGCGTACCGGACCTGCTGCCGGGCCAGTTCACGCCCGACCTCGTAGGTCAGCAGCCGCACGTCCTCGGGGGTGCGGACCAGGTCGACGACGGACAGATACACCTCGATGAAGTGGGCGAAGTCCGTGAAGGTGAAGTAGTCGGCGAGGGCCTCGGTGTCCGAGGGGACCTTGGAGTCGGGGTGGCGGGCGGCCAGCTCCGAGACGATGCGGGGGGAGGCGGAGCCGACGTGATGGACGTGCAGTTCGGCCTTCGGCAGCCCGGCGATGAAGTCGCTCAGGCCGCGCGAGACGTGCGGCTCGACGAGGTGGTCGGTCAAGGAGTCCTCCCCATGGGCGGCGTCCCCGGGCCGCCGGGCGGCGGGACGCGGATGACCGGCTGATCGGTGACTCGCAGTTATCGTAGGCGGTCCGTTCACGGCCCGGGCGGCGGCGGTGGGCGGGCGGGCCGTAGCATGGCGGGACGATCGACGCAGGGGGGAGCTCCAGATGACGGACGCGACGCAGCCGGGCGGGCCCGACGCGGGGAACAACGATCCCTGGGCGCCTCCGGAGCGCCGGACCTCGCTGGAGAAGAACGACACGCCCCTGCCCGCCGTGCCCGCGCAGTCGTCCGGCACGCCCACCGTGGCGGACGGAGTGCCCGCGCCGCAGGGGCTGTCCGTGCACGACCAGCCCACCGTCGTCTCCATGCCGGGCGCCGGCTTCGCCCCGCCGCACTCGCCGCCGTCCCCGGCCGGGGCCACGTCCCCGGCCGGCAGCGCGCCGTTCGACGGCGGCTCGGGCTCCGCGGTGCCTCCGCCGCCCGTGGCCCCCACCGGCCCCGGAGCGCCGACCGGATACGGCTACCCCGGCTACCCCGCGGGCTACGGCTGGCCCGGCATGCCCGGCCAGCGGCAGAACGGTCTGGGCATCGCCTCGATGGTGCTCGGCATCCTCGCCTGCTGCCTGTTCTGCGTGTACGGCGTGGTGTCCGTCGTCCTCGGCGTCCTCGCCATCGTCTTCGGCGTCAAGGGCCGCCGTAAGGCCGAGGAGGGCCTCGCCGACAACCACGGTCAGGCCCAGGCCGGTCTGATCATGGGCGTCATCGGGCTGGTCCTCGGCCTGGTCGTGGTGGTGCTGATAGCGATCGGCATCACGGCGGCCATCAACAGCGAGCCGGACGGCTGGGAGGACGAGCCCTACTACGGCGCCGTCCGCCCGGCGGTCACCGCCCCGGCCTTCCACTGAGCGCGCGCCGAGGCACGCACCGAGGCGCCCGACGCCGCACCGCGACGCCCGCGCCGCCGCGCCGAGGCACCCGCGCACCGCACACCGACACACAAGCGCCCGTCCCGGCACGTCACCGGTCCGGGCAACAGGATCCGGAACCCCCTCCGACGAGGGGGAGCGCATCACTAGGATGCGAGGGTCGTTCAACGGAGGGGAGATCTTTGCATGTCCGGCACCAATCCCACGCCCGGAGGATTCGGGCCGCCGTCCCAGCCCCCGCAGCAGCCGGCCCCGGGCTATGGCTACCCGCAGTCCGGCACCCCGTCCTACGGTTACCCCGCCGCCCCGGGCCAGCAGGGCACGCCCCCGGCGCCCTACCCGCAGTCGGGCGGCTACGGGATGCCGGCCCAGCCCAGCAACGGCATGGGCACCGCCGGACTGGTGCTGGGCATCATCGGCGTGGTCTGCAGCCTCACGTTCTTCCTGTGGTTCTTCGGCGTGATCCTGGGCATCCTCGGGATCATCTTCGGCGCCGTCGGCCGCAGCAAGGCCAACCGCGGTGAGGCCACCAACAAGGGGGCGGCCACGGCGGGGCTGGTCTGCGGCATCGTCGCCACCGTGATCCTGCCGCTGCTCGGCCTGCTGCTCTTCGCGAGCCTCATGGGCGCCGCGAGCTGAGCGGACGCGGCCACAGTCGCAAGGGGCCGGGGCCCGTGCGGACACCTCAACGAGAGGTCCGCGCGGGCCCCGGCCCCTTGTGCCCTTGCGTCACGCGGTTCCCGGCGCTGGTCAGCCGCCGCGCAGCCGCCGGCGCGCCTCCATCAGCGCGAAGCCCAGCAGATTCGGGCCGCGCCAGCGCTCCGGGTCCATCGCCCCGTCGTCCGTCGCCGCGAGGCCGATGCCCCACACCCGGTCCACGGGGCTCGCCTCCACCAGGACGCGCTCGCCCGTGTTCAGCAGGAACCGGCGCAGATCGTCGTGGGCCGCGAACTTGTGGATGCTGCCCTCCACCACGATGCCGAAGCGCTCCTCGCGCCAGACCGCCTCGTCGAAGCCGCGCACCAGGCGCCCCGCCTTCTTCGCCTCCGCGGGATGCTCCGCCGCCAGGATGCGCCGCTCGGCCTCCCGGTCCTGGAAGAGGCGGGCCTTCGCCGCCATCATCCAGTGCTCGGCCGTCGCGTACTCCACGCCGTCCACCGTGAACGGCGACGGCCACCACTGGCTCAGACAGCTCGGCCCGATGCGGCCGTCCGGCCGCGGGCGGTGCCCCCAGAAGTGCAGATACTCGACCTTCTCCCCGGACCGCAGCGCCTCGATCAGCGCCTGTCTCGAGGAGATGGCCCCCCTGATCCTCTCCATGCACGCGAGTGTGGCACGCGCCACGGACATTCCGTCCGGCCTTTTCCGCGGTCACTCGACACCTGGTCGACAGATTCCGTCGCGTAACCAAAAGGCAACAACGGAATCACTTGTTGCAGTGCGGTTGCTCTGTCAGGATCGGCAGTCAAATCGAGCTGGAGCCACGCCGCCCCCTCACGGGGACACGGAGGAGAGCGACATGCACAAACCGGGCAACGCTGCCCAGGAGCGATTCCCGGCCCAGGACCGTTTCGCCGATGGCGCGCAGTTCATCGCGGGCCGGTACGCCAAGGGCACCTCGGGGCGCAGCCACACGGTCGTCGACCCGGCCACCGGCGAGGGCGTCTACACCTACGACCTCGCCTCCACCGAGGACGTGGACGCGGCCGTCGCCGCCGCCCGCGAGGCATTCCCGGCCTGGGCGAACGCCACCCCCGCGGAGCGGTCCGAGACGATGCACCGGTTCGCGGCCGTGGTCGCCGAGCGCGCCGAGGAGTTCGCGCGCGCCGAGTCGCTGCAGTGCGGCAAGCCGCTGAAGCTGTCCCGCGAGTTCGACGTGCCGGGCACCATCGACAACATCGCCTTCTTCGCCGGCGCCGCCCGGCACCTGCAGGGCCAGTCGGCCGGGGAGTACTCCGGCGACCACACCTCCTACATCCGCCGTGAGCCCATCGGTGTCGTCGGCTCGATCGCGCCCTGGAACTACCCGCTGCAGATGGCCGCCTGGAAGATCCTCCCGGCGATCGCCGCGGGCAACACCGTCGTGCTCAAGCCCGCCGAGCTGACCCCGCTGACCTCGCTGCTGTTCGCCGAGGCCGCCACCGACGCGGGCATCCCGGACGGCGTGATCAACATCGTCACCGGCACCGGCAAGGAGGCCGGCGAGCACCTCGTCGGCCACCCGGACGTGGCCATGACGTCCTTCACCGGCTCCACCGCCGTCGGCAAGCGCGTCGCCGAGATCGCCACCGCCACCGTCAAGCGCCTCCACCTGGAGCTCGGCGGCAAGGCCCCGTTCGTGGTCTTCGACGACGCCGACCTGGACGCCGCCGTGAACGGCGCGGTAGCCGGTGCACTGATCAACACCGGTCAGGACTGCACCGCCGCCACCCGCGCCTATGTGCAGCGCCCGCTGTACGAGGCGTTCGTCGAGCGCACCGCCGCCCTGATGGAGACCGTGCGCCTCGGCGACCCGTTCGCCCCCGGCACCGACCTCGGCCCGCTGATCTCCCACGCCCAGCGCGACCGGGTGGCCGGATTCGTCGACCGGGCCCGCGGCTACGCCCGTGTGGTGACCGGCGGCGAAGCACCCTTGGGCGAGCTGAGGAACGGCGCGTACTATCGCCCCACACTCATCGCCGGTGCGCCGCAGGACAGCGAGGTCGTCCAGTCCGAGATCTTCGGGCCGGTCCTGGTCGTGCTGCCCTTCGACACCGACGACGAGGGCCTCGCGCTGGCCAACGACACGCCCTACGGGCTCGCCGCCTCCGCCTGGAGCCGCGACCTGTACCGGGCCAACCGGGCCACCCGTGAGATCAACGCCGGCTGTGTGTGGATCAACGACCACATCCCGATCATCAGCGAGATGCCGCACGGCGGCTACAAGGCGTCCGGCTTCGGCAAGGACATGTCCGCGTACTCCTTCGAGGAGTACACGCAGATCAAACACGTCATGTTCGACAACACCGCGGTGGTCCGCAAGGACTGGCACCGCACCGTCTTCGGGGACCGTTAGCAACCAGGCCGCATGACCCGCGGCCCCCTCCCGAAAGGGCACCACGCGCATGGAGCAGTACGAGCCAGACCGCCTCTCCCCGGCCCAGGTGGCCGCCATGCGGCGCAGTTTCCGCAACGGCCGGGCGGCCCTCACCCGCCGGTCGCTGCTGCGCGCCTCGGCGGGCGGCGCGCTCGCCGCCGGCGGTCTCGCCGCGCTGACCGGCTGCGGCATCCCTCCGGCCGGCAACACCGAGGGAGGCGTTTCGGCGGAGGACCACTCCGAGGAGGAGAAGACCGTCAACTTCTCCAACTGGACCGAGTACATGGACGTCGACGACAGCGGGAGCAAGCACCCGACGCTGGAGGCGTTCACCAAGCGGACCGGCATCAAGGTCAAGTACACCGAGGACATCAACGACAACACCGAGTTCTTCGGCAAGATCAAGCCGCAGCTCGCCGCGGGCCAGGACACCGGCCGCGACATCATCGTCCTCACCGACTGGCTGGCCGCGCGGCTGATCCGGCTCGGCTGGGTGCAGAAGCTCGACCCGGCCAACCTGCCGAACGCGTTCGCCAACCTCTCCGCCCAGTTCCGCCACCCCGACTGGGACCCGGGCCGCGCCTACTCCTACCCCTGGCAGGGCATCTCCACCGTCATCGCCTTCAACAAGAAGGCGCTCGACGGCGTCGAGGTGAAGACCCTCTCCGACCTGCTGGACAACCCGAAGCTCAAGGGCCGGGTGGGTCTGCTCACCGAGATGCGCGACACCGTCGGCATGACCCTGCTCGATATGGACAAGGACCCGGGGAAGTTCACCGCCGACGACTACGACGCGGCGATCGCCCGGCTGCAGAAGGCCGTCGACAAGAGCCAGATCCGCCGCTTCACCGGCAACGACTACACCTCCGACCTCACCAAGGGCGACCTGGCCGCCTGCCTGGCCTGGGCCGGGGACGTCGTCCAGCTGAAGGCCGACAACCCGGACATCGACTTCGTGATCCCGGACAGCGGCTACATGACCAGCAGCGACAACATGCTGATCCCCAACAAGGCCCGGCACAAGACGAACGCCGAGCGGCTGATCGACTACTACTTCGAGCCGCGGCCGGCCGCCCAGCTAGCCGCGTACATCAACTTCGTCTGCCCGGTCGACGGGGTGAAGGCCGAGCTGGAGAAGATCGACAAGGACGCGGCGAACAACCCGCTGATCATCCCCGACAAGGCCATGCAGGCCAAGTCCCGTGCCTTCCGCTCGCTGAGCTCCAAGGAAGAGACGGCATTCGAAGAGAAGTTCGCGAAGCTCACTGGGGCGTGACGAGATGAAGACGACCAACGACACGGCGGCTCACGGCGGGGACGTCCGCCTCACCGGCATCACCAAGAAGTACGGCTCCTTCACCGCCGTGCACCCGCTCGACCTGACCGTCCCGCAGGGCTCCTTCTTCGCCCTGCTCGGCGCGTCCGGCTGCGGCAAGACCACCACCCTGCGCATGATCGCCGGCCTGGAGGAGCCCACCGCCGGCACCGTCCACCTCGGCGACCAGGACGTCACCGCGCTCCCGCCCTACAAGCGGCCGGTGAACACGGTGTTCCAGTCCTACGCCCTCTTCCCGCACCTCGACATCTTCGAGAACGTCGCCTTCGGTCTGCGCCGGCGCGGCATCAAGAGCGTGAAGAAGCAGGTCGAGGAGATGCTGGAGCTGGTCCAGCTCGGCGAGCAGGCCCGCAAGAAGCCGCACCAGCTCTCCGGCGGCCAGCAGCAGCGCGTCGCCGTCGCCCGCGCGCTCATCAACCACCCCAAGGTGCTGCTGCTCGACGAGCCGCTCGGCGCCCTCGACCTGAAGCTGCGCCGCCAGATGCAGCTGGAGCTCAAGCGCATCCAGACCGAGGTCGGCATCACCTTCGTGCATGTCACGCACGACCAGGAGGAGGCCATGACCATGGCCGACACCGTCGCCGTGATGAACGCCGGCCGGGTCGAGCAGCTCGGCTCGCCCACCGACCTGTACGAGAACCCGCGGACCACCTTCGTCGCCAACTTCCTCGGCACCTCCAACCTCATCGAGGCCGAGGTCGACTCCACGTCCGGCAGCGAGATCGTGCTGAAGGCGGGCGGCGGCAAGCTCGTGCTGCCCGAGGCCCGCAACAGCGCACCCGCCCGGACCGGCGGCAAGGTGCTGGTCGGGGTGCGCCCGGAGAAGATCGCCCTCACCCACGCCGACGACGCCGGGGAGATCCCCGAGGGCCGCAACCGGATCACCGGACGCATAGCCGATTCCAGCTTCATCGGCGTCTCCACCCAGTACGTGATCGACAGCCCGGTCTGCCCCGAGTTCGAGGTCTATGTGCAGAACATCGACCGCGACTCCCGGCTGACGCCCGGAGCCGAGGTCGTCCTGCACTGGAACCCGGAGCACACCTTCGGTCTGGACGCAGCGCAGGACATCGACGCCGGAGTCGAGACGGTCGAGGAAGAGGTCGCCTGATGGCCGCGGTCACCGAGGCGCCGCCCCTGGCGCCCACCCCCGCACCGGAGAAGAAGCCACCGCGCAAGCGGGGCCGCTGGATGCCGTATCTGCTCCTGCTGCCCGGCCTGCTCTGGCTGGTGGTGTTCTTCGCGCTGCCGGTGATCTACCAGGCCTCCACGTCCGTGCAGACCGGCTCCCTGGAGGAGGGCTACCAGGTCACCTGGCACTTCGCCACCTACTGGGAGGCGCTGTCCGAGTACTGGCCGCAGTTCGTCCGCTCGGTGCTCTACGCGGCCTCCGCGACTGTGCTGTGCCTGCTGCTCGGCTACCCGCTGGCCTACCTGATCGCCTTCCGCGCGGGACGCTGGCGCAACCTGATCATGATGCTGGTGATCGCGCCGTTCTTCACCAGCTTCCTGATCCGCACCCTCGCCTGGAAGACGATCCTCGCCGACGGCGGATGGGTGGTCGGCGCCCTGGACGCGCTGCACATCCTCGACGTGACCTCCTGGCTCGGCTGGACCGCCGGCGACCGGGTGCTCGCCACCCCGATGGCGGTGGTCTGCGGCCTGACGTACAACTTCCTGCCGTTCATGATCCTGCCGCTGTACACCTCGCTGGAGCGGATCGACCCGCGCCTGCACGAGGCGGCGAACGACCTGTACGCCAAGCCGTCGACGACCTTCCGCAAGGTCACCTTCCCGCTGTCGATGCCCGGCGTGGTCTCCGGCACCCTGCTGACCTTCATCCCGGCCACCGGCGACTACGTCAACGCGGACCTTCTCGGCTCCACCGAGACCCGCATGGTCGGCAATGTGATCCAGTCGCAGTTCCTGCGGATTCTCGACTATCCGACGGCCGCGGCACTCTCGTTCATCCTGATGGCCGCGATCCTGATCATGGTCACGCTCTACATCCGCAAGTCCGGCACGGAGGATCTGGTTTAAATGGCCTTCGTCAACTGGCTCAAACGCCATTTCGTCGTCATCGCGGGACTGCTGACCCTCGCCTACCTCCTGCTGCCGAACGTCGTCGTCACGGTGTTCTCCTTCAACAATCCGAAGGGCCGTTTCAACTACGAATGGCAGGAGTTCTCCACCGACGCCTGGCGCGACCCCTGCGGCGTCTCCGGGCTGTGCGGCTCGCTCTCGCTCAGCCTGCAGATCGCCCTGTGGGCGATGCTCGGCGCCACCGTGCTCGGCACGATGATCGCCTTCGCGCTGGTCCGCTACCGCTTCCGCGCCCGCGGCGCCGTCAACTCGCTGATCTTCCTGCCGATGGCGATGCCCGAGGTGGTCATGGCGGCCTCGCTGCTGACCCTGTTCCTCAACATGGGCGCGCAGCTGGGCTTCTGGACGATCCTGATCGCCCACATCATGTTCTGCCTCAGCTTCGTCGTGGTCGCCGTCAAGGCGCGCGTGATGAGCATGGACCCGCGCCTGGAGCAGGCCGCCCAGGACCTGTACGCCGGACCGTTCCAGACGTTCCTGCGCGTCACCCTGCCGATCGCCGCCCCCGGTATCGCGGCGGGTGCGCTGCTCGCCTTCGCGCTCTCCTTCGACGACTTCATCATCACCAACTTCAACGCCGGCTCGACCGTCACCTTCCCGATGTTCGTCTGGGGCTCTGCCCAGCGCGGAACGCCGGTGCAGATCAATGTCATCGGCACGGCGATGTTCGTGGTGGCCGTCTCGCTGGTGCTGGTGTCCATGGCCGTCGGAAACCGCCGCAAGCGGCAGAAGGCCTGAGCTGCGGCCGCCGTACCCGGCCGGTACGGCGGCCGCCCGTACCGGAAAGCAATCCCAGAAACACCGGCAACACCAGAAACACAACCGCACAAAGCGCAACCGCAGTCCGCTGTAGGGAGTTGAAATCATGGCCCGTAGCGCCATGAGCCGTTGGACGAGATCCCTTTCCGAGGCCCGCCCGGTGGCCTACTGGCTGGACGACCCCGGCCGTCCGGACCCGGAGCCCGCCCTCACCGGCGCCGAGGACTGCGACCTGCTCGTCGTCGGCGGCGGCTACAGCGGACTGTGGACCGCGCTGATCGCCAAGGAACGCGACCCCTCCCGCGACGTGGTCCTGCTGGAGGGCCGCGAGGTGGGCTGGGCCGCCTCCGGCCGCAACGGCGGATTCTGCGCCGCCTCCCTCACCCACGGCCTGCCCAACGGCCTGACCCGCTGGCCGGACGAGATCCGCCGGCTGGAGGAACTGGGCCGGCGCAACCTCGATGCCATCGAGGAGGCGGTCGCCCGCTACTCCATCGACTGCGACTTCGAACGCACCGGCGAGATCGACGTCGCCACGGAGGACTACCAGGCGCGCGAACTGCGCGAGTGGTACGAGGAGATCGACCGGCGGAACCTCGCCGACGGCATCGAGTTCCTGGACGCCGAGGCGGTCCGCGAGCAGGTGAACTCCCCGACCTTCAAGGCGGGGCTCTGGGACCGCCGCGGCGTGGCCATGCTGAACCCCGCCAGACTGGCCTGGGGACTGAAGCGGGCCTGCCTGGAGCTCGGGGTGCGCCTCTACGAGCACACCCCCGCCCTGTCGCTCAAGCCGCACGGGGCGGGCATGACCGTCCGCACCCCGTACGGCTCCGTCCGCGCCCGCCGGGTGGCCCTGGGTACCAACGTCTTCCCCAACCTGGTCCGCCGGGTCCGCTCCTACACCGTCCCCGTCTACGACTACGCCCTGATGACCGAGCCGCTGACGGCCGATCAGCTCCAGTCCATCGGCTGGAAGAACCGGCAGGGGCTCGGGGACAGCGCCAACCAGTTCCACTACTTCCGGCTCTCCGCCGACAACCGGATCCTCTGGGGCGGCTACGACGCGATCTACCCCTACGGCGGCCGGGTGCGCGCCGAGTACGACGACCGGCCCGAGACCTACGCCAAGCTCGCCGGGCACTTCTTCACCTGCTTCCCGCAGCTGGAGGGCCTGCGCTTCACCCACGCCTGGGGCGGGGCGATCGACACCTGCTCCCGCTTCTCCGCCTTCTTCGGCACCGCCCACGCGGGCAAGGTGGCCTACGCGGCCGGCTACACCGGGCTGGGCGTGGGCGCCACCCGGTTCGGCGCCGAGGTGATGCTGGACCTGCTGGCGGGGGAGCGGACCGAGCGCACCGAACTGGAGATGGTGCGCAAGAAGCCGCTGCCGTTCCCGCCCGAGCCGTTCGCCTGGGCCGGCATCGCCATCACCAAGTGGTCGCTGGCCCGCGCCGATGCCAACGGCGGCCGGCGCAACCTGTGGCTGCGCACCATGGACCGGCTGGGGCTCGGCTTCGACAGCTGAGCCAACCTGCCGACTCCGGGCTCGGGCCGCCCTCGGCATCGATCCGAAAAAGATGCCGCAACCCGCGTAATGCCCGCCCCCGGCCTCCCTCTCCCTCGTGACGCGACCGCACCGGGATCCGCACGGCGGGGGAGGCCACCGTCAAGCCGGACTCCCCGTACATGCTCTCCGGCTACGTCCGCGGCTCCTACGTCTACCTGGGCGTGAGCGGCACCGGCACCACCGACGTGGCGACCTGGACCCAGTCCGCCCCCGACTGGCAGCAGCTCACCACCACCTTCCGCACCGGCCCCGCCACCACGAAGGTCACCCTCTACACCCACGGCTGGTACGGCACCGGTCCTTACCACGCCGACGACATCTCCCTGACCGGCCCCGGCGGCGGCCCGGTCGCCGGCGACGCGGACGACGTCTTCCCGCCGCTGCGCCCGGACCAGGTCGCCATCGGCATGCCGGCCACCCCGAACGCGGGCAACGGGCACGTGCCGCCGTCCGAGGTCGTCAAGACCCTCGACTGCCTCACCAAGAAGACCGGTTGCGGCTCGTACGCCACCCACGGGACCTGGCCGGGGCTGCGCGGGCTGATGACCTGGTCGATCAACTGGGACCGCTTCGGGGGCTGGGAGTTCCAGCGGACCTTCGACGGCTACTTCGGCTGACCCGGCCGCCGGCCCGCCCGGCCAGCAGGGACACGCCGATCAGCAGCATCGCCCCGAGACACCAGCTGGCCGCCACGTCCAGCGGCCAGTGGTAGCCCCGGCGCACCAGCCCGTAGGAGGCGCCGAGGACCAGCAGGGCGCACAGCACCACCAGTGCGCGCCGCACCGCCGCCGAGCGCAGCAGCGGAAGGAGGAGCAGGGCCGCCGCGCCGTAGGCGACCACGGCGGTGGCGGTGTGGCCGGACGGGTAGTAGCCGACCGCCGGGGCACGACCGGGGTGCCCGGGCGGTCGGTCCACTCCTTCAGCGGGGCGACCAGCACCGGCACCAGCGCCATGGCCGAGGCACCGGCGGCCGGCGGCAGCCACCACCGGTCCAGACCCCCGGCACGCCCGTGCCAGGCGGCGTACGCCAGCGCGATCACCAGGACCGGCACCGCCACCTGCACATTGCCGAGGTCCGAGAGCAGCTCGGAGGCCTGGTCGGGCTCGACGAGGGCCCGGCTCAGCCGCTCGTCCGCGTCCACCAGCGGGCCGTCGGTGACGACCTGCCAGGTGATCAGCGCGAAGAGCAGGGCCAGGGGTCCGAGCAGGAGCATGCCGCCCAGCTTGGCAAAGACACCGAGCAGACACACCAAAGGGCCGGCGCAAGGGGGGGAGTGCGTCGGCCCTGCGGTGGACCGCCGGCCCGCCGGGCGAGTCGACCGTCCGGATCGGAACGTCGCACGCCCCGGGGGGTTTGGGGCGGCGACCGTCCGATCGGTGAGGAGACCCGAAGCTCACGGCTCCGGTTGTGTGCGCGAGGGCACGACCAGGTCGAAGCTGGGGAGGCCTCGGCCCGAGCCGCTCACAGTGGCCTGTGAGCGGGGTGTATCTCTCATCTGGGAAGAACTTACGGCAGGGGGTGGGCCCGGAACAGGGTGAACGGCCTCCTGCCATCCACCCCGCACACCTTCTTCACACGCTCTGCCGCTGGAACCGTTCCGCTCCGGCCCGGAGCCGGGACCCGGAGGCCCGGACTCCGCGCCGGGACCCGGATGCGGAACGCGGACACGAACTCAGGTACCGGCTACCGGACTCCGTACCGGACTCGGTTGCGGACTCAGATCCGGGTGAACGCCTGCTCGATGATGTCCAGGCCCTCGTTCAGCAGGTCCTCGCCGATGACCAGCGGCGGCAGGAAGCGCAGCACGTTGCCGTAGGTGCCACAGGTCAGGACCAGCAGGCCCTCCTGGTGACAGGCCTTCGCCAGCGCGGCCGTGGCCTCCGGGTTCGGCTCCTTGGTGGCACGGTCCTTGACCAGCTCGATGGCGATCATCGCGCCGCGGCCCCGCACGTCGCCGATGATGTCGAACTTCTCGGCCATGGCGGTCAGGCGGCCCTTCATGACCTCCTCGATGCGCTTCGCCCTGGCGTTGAGGTCCAGCTCCTTCATGGTCTCGATGGCGCCGAGCGCACCCGCGCAGGCCACCGGGTTGCCGCCGTAGGTGCCGCCCAGGCCGCCCGCGTGGGCGGCGTCCATGATCTCGGCGCGGCCGGTGACGGCGGCCAGCGGCAGACCGCCGGCGATGCCCTTGGCCGTGGTGATCAGGTCGGGGACGATGCCCTCGTCCTCGCAGGCGAACCACTGGCCGGTGCGGCAGAAGCCGGACTGGATCTCGTCGGCGACGAAGACGATGCCGTTGTCCTCGGCGAACTTGCTGATCGCCGGGAGGAAGCCCTTGGCCGGCTCGATGAAGCCGCCCTCGCCGAGCACCGGCTCGATGATGATCGCGGCGATGTTCTCGGCGCCGACCTGCTTGGACATCTGGTCGATGGCCTGCGCGGCGGCCTCCGGACCGGCATTCTCCGGGCCGGTCGGCCAGCGGTAGCCGTAGGCCACCGGGACGCGGTACACCTCGGGCGCGAACGGGCCGAAGCCGTGCTTGTACGGCATGTTCTTCGCGGTCAGCGCCATGGTGAGGTTGGTCCGGCCGTGGTAGCCGTGGTCGAACACGACGACCGCCTGCCGCTTGGTGTACGCGCGGGCGATCTTGACGGCGTTCTCGACGGCCTCGGCGCCGCTGTTGAACAGTGCGGACTTCTTGGCGTGGTCACCGGGGGTCAGCTCGGCGAGCGCCTCGGCCACGGCCACATAGCCCTCGTACGGCGTGACCATGAAACAGGTGTGGGTGAAGTCGGCGAGCTGCGCGGAGGCGCGGCGGACCACGGCCTCGGCGGAGGCGCCGACGGAGGTGACGGCGATGCCGGAGCCGAAGTCGATCAGACGGTTGCCGTCGACGTCCTCGATGATGCCGCCGCCCGCCCGCGCGGTGAAGACGGGCAGCACGGAGCCCACGCCCCGCGCGACCGCGGCGGTACGGCGGGCCTGCAGCTCCTGCGACTTCGGGCCGGGGATGGCGGTGACGACGCGGCGCTCCTGCGGAAGTGCGGTCATGCGGGGCTCCTGGGGGTCTTTTGCGGACGCTTGTCTTCTTTTCTCGCAGGCTAGGGCCGGCGGCGAGGGCTGGGCATGCTCCATGTGGGCGTTGTCCGGGGGGCCGGGTTGTCCGCGATGGACATAGCGGCGGCCGGGCCCGGCCGGGCGGGCGGGACTCCGGGCCGGCGGACGTGGCCGGGCGGCGGACTCCGGGGCCCGGTCGGCCCGGCCGGGCGACGGGATTCCGGCCCGAGCCGGCCCTGGCCGGGCGACGGAATCTCCGGCCCGAGCCGCCCCCGGCCGGGCGACGGAAGCCGCCGGTCGGCAGGACCCGGCCGCGTAAGCGGTGAACCGGTCCTGTCGGAGCGTTAGATTGGCTCGCTGATGGTGGACGGAGCGGCTGGTCAGGGGGCAGAGGCGATGGACGGCGACGGGACGCAGGACGCGCGGGGTACGCGAGGGCGAGCCGTACCGGGTCCTGCCGCGCCCCTGCCACCGGTGCCGCGCACCTCGCCGGCCGTGCCGCCCCAGCCGCAGCACGAGGGGCAGCACAGCCGGCCGGTGGCGTCGTGGCTGGACACGCCGCGGGCCGGCACCGCCCTCGGCGTCTGGCGGTTCGGCTACGTCCCGCCCCGGCCGAGCAGCCGCAGGAAGAAGCTCGCTCCGGCGATCGTCGCCGGCGCTGCGATCCCCCTCGTCTTCGGCGCCTTCCTGTGGACCTTGTGGCTGCGCGGGAACTTCCCCTATCAGGGGGAGCTGCTGCGGCTGTTCACCCCGAACGACTGGTGGTACCGCGGGTCGCTGTGGCCGAGGGAGGACGTCTGGCAGGGCCACGTGGCGCGGAAGGTCGCCGACAACGTCTTCTTCCTGGTCCTCGTGTGCGCCATGGGCTACCTGGGCGCCTGGCCCGCCCTGATCCGGCACTGGTTCGGCCGCTGGGAGCAGCCCGCCCGCGCCGGTGTCGCCGCCGCCGGTGCCGTCGTCGCCCTGCTGCTGGTGTTCCCCTTCTTCGACAGCGACCCGGTGCCGGTCTACACGACCATGATCCTGCTGGTCGCCCTGATCACCGGCGGCTGGGAGGCGACGGACAACCCCCTGATCGTCCTGCTGATCGTCTCCGCCATCGCCCTCGCCGTGCTGTGGCCGGCCGCCCGGTGGGGCGACTGGATGCCGCTCCTCCGCCGCTACCGCGCCGCTCACAAGGCCGGCCCCCGGCCCAGTGCCGAGCCCGTCGCGGCGAAGCCCTCCCAGTGGCCGTCGCTGCGGATGGCCGGGCAGACGGAAGCGGCCGACGCCCTCTCCGCCGAGCTGCTCAGCGGGCGGATGAACGACGTGGACTGCGCCCGGATCCACCGCTCCTGGGAGGCGCTGCGACGGGCGGGGCGCCTCGCCTCGTTCACCGAAACCGTGCTGCGGCACGGCGCCGCCGCATGGACGCATCCCTCGGGCGCCCGCGACCTTCCCCGGCGCACCGCGACCCACGACCTGCTGGCCGGCCAGGTCCGCATCGGCCGCTGGGCCACCGCCGAGCGGACCCCCGCCTCCCACCAAGGGGCGGGGGCGGCACTGGAACCCGCCACGCTCGGCACGTCCCTGCTCGCCGTCGGACCACCCGGCTCGGGCAGGACGGACCGGCTGATGGTCCCGGTCGCCGAGTCCCTCACCCTGCACGCGCTCACCGGCGCCTGCGCCGTGGTCGCCGTGGCCACGGCGGGCGCGCCGCTCGGGCCCGACACGGCGTACGACGTCGTGGTCCGGCCGGGCGACCCCGCCTCCCTGCACTCCCTGGACCTGTACGCGGAGTCCACCGACCCCGATGAGGCCGCCGCCGTGCTCGCCGAGGGCCTGGTCGGCGACATCGAGACCCTCGACACCGGACGCGCCGCCACCGCCCTGGCCCAGCTGATCGGCCCCTATCGCGCCGCGTACGGCCGCTTCCCCACCATTGCGGCACTCCGGGAGCTCGTGGAGGGGCGCGAGGAGGCGCTGACCGCGCTGCTGGACCGGCTCCCTGCCCAGGACGCGCCCGCCCTGCGACGGGAACTGGAGCCGTGGCTGAGGCGAACGGGCGCCGCGGTCACGGCCGGACCGGCCATCGCCGACCGGCTCGCCCTCCTGGACCGGCCGGCGTTCCGGGGGAGCTTCGGCGGGGACACCCCGGAGGGCGGCGGGGCGGGGCAGGACGCCCAGGACCGCGGTGTGCGGACGTTCTCGCTGCGGGCCATCGCCCACCACCCGCTGCGGGTCCGCATCGACCTGCCGGAGCAGGGCCACGAGGAGGCCGCGCACCTGCTGGCCCGCCTGGTGCTGGCACAGTTCCTCGCCGTCGCCCGCGCCGCCGGCGCCCGCGACCACTTCCTGGGCCTGGTGATCGACGAGGCCTCCGGCGCCGTCACCAGGGGAACGGTGCGTGCCGTCCAGCGTCTGAGGCCGCACAACGCCGGGGTGGTACTCGGCCTGCGCACCCTGGGCGACGTGCCGGAGTCGCTGCACGGCCCGCTGCTGAGCGCCGTGGGCTGCCGGGCGGCGTTCTCCGGCGTCACGACCTGGGACGGGCGGGCCTTCGCGGAGGCCTGGGGCACCGAGTGGGTGGAGACCACGGAGGTCGCCCAGCACACCGTCTTCGCCGACCAGCCGATGACCCGGGCCATGCACGCCCTGCGGAAACTGGTCACCGGCAAGGCGGTGACCACCGAGGCCGTCACCGTCCGGCAGATCGAGCGCGAGCGGTGGTCCGCCTCCGAACTGGCCCACGCACTGCCGCCCGGGCACGCCGTGCTGTCGCTCACCGACGTCAAGGGAGAGCACGCGCCGCCGCTGCTGGTCGATCTGCGGGGATGATGCGTGGATGAGCTGAACGGTCCGGCATGCGAGGACCGTACAGTGAGGCAGAATCGACACAGGCCGTTCATACGCAGCGGCCAAATGATCACACTTCTCACACGGCTCGCACAGCTCACCCAGACAACCGGACCCGAAGGCACCCAGCCCCCATGCCCCTGACGCTCGCCTCGCTCGTCCACCACTCGGCGCTCAAACTGACCGTCCGCGCGGGCGAGGACAAGCTGGACGTGCCGGTCCGCTGGGCGCACGCCAGCGAACTCGCCGACCCCGTGCCCTACATGGAGGGCGGGGAGCTGCTGCTGATCACCGCGCTCAAGCTGGACGCGGAGAACCCGGAGGCGATGCGCCGCTATGTGAAGCGGCTGGCCGGCGCCGGAGTCGTCGGCCTCGGCTTCGCCGTCGGCGTCCACTACGAGGACATACCCGAGGCCCTCGTCCGGGCGGCCGAGGAGGAGGGCCTGCCCCTGCTGGAGGTGCCGCGCCGCACCCCCTTCCTCGCCATCAGCAAGGCGGTCTCCGCCGCCATCGCCGCCGAGCAGTACCAGGCGGTCACCGCGGGCTTCGCCGCCCAGCGGGAGCTGACCAAGCAGGCGCTGACCGCCGGCGCCGAGGGACTGCTCTCCGCCCTCGCCTCCCAGGTCGACGGATGGGCCGCGCTGTACGACGCCTCGGGCGCCGTCGTCGCCACCGCACCGGAGTGGGCCGGCCGGCGCGCGGCCCGGCTCACCGCGGACGTCCAGCGGCTGCGCGAGCGGCCCGCACCCGCCTCCTCCGTGGTCGCCGGACCCGAGCACGAGGACCGCGTCGAGCTGCACTCCCTCGGCACCGGACGCCTCCCGCGCGCCGCCCTCGCCGTCGGCACCGCCTCGACCCTGGGCACCGCCGAGCGCTACGCCCTGCACTCCGCGATCGCGCTGCTCACCCTCACCACCGAACGCTCCCGATCCCTGCACGCCGCCGAGCGGCGCATCGGCGCCGCCGTGCTGCGCATGCTGCTCGCCGGGGAGCCGGACCACGCCCGCGCGGTCGCCGGGGACCTCTACGGCGGCCTCCTCGACGCGCCGTTCCGCCTGATCGTCGCCGAGACCGGCACCGCAGCCGCCGCCCGCGACCGCGGCGAGCCCGGCGGCGACGCCCTCGACGTGCTCGCCGAGGTGATGGAGTCGGCCGCCGCCCGCGCCGGCGAGGCCGTGCTGGTGGTGCCCGAGGGGGAGCGGCTGGTGGTGCTCGCCGCCGACGGGGGTGCCGCCGTGACCGCCTGCTGCGACCACGCGGCCGCGCTGGAGGCGGCCCGCCCCGGCGGCGAGGTCCGCCGGACCCTGCCCACCACCGACGAGGACGACCCCGTCATCGGGCTGTCCGCGCCGGCCGGGCCCATCGCCACCTCCGCCGCCTACAAACAGGCCCAGCAGGCGCTGTCGGTGGCCCGGCGGCGCGGCCGGGTGCTGGTCGAGCACGAGCAGATGGCGGCCGGCTCCGTACTGCCGCTGCTCGCCGACGACGCGGTCCGGGCCTTCGCGGACGGGCTGCTGCGGGCCCTGCGCGAACACGACGCCACCGGCCGCGGCGACCTCGTCGCCTCCCTGCGCGCCTGGCTCTCCCGGCACGGCCAGTGGGACGCGGCCGCGGCCGACCTCGGCGTGCACCGCCACACCCTGCGCTACCGCATGCGCCGCGTGGAGGAGATCCTCGGCCGCTCCCTGGACGACCCGGACGTCCGCATGGAGCTGTGGCTGGCGCTGAAGGCCACGGCGACCGAGTAGCCCCTCCCTGGCCATTGCGGCGTGCCGCGCCGCCCGACTGCTACGACTCGGACAAACGACCTCGCCCGGCCCCGCACCTACCGTGGACTCAGCAATCCATGCCAGCCATGTCCACCCCCAACGCGGAAGGGCCGGGACTCACATGACTTCCACCCACGCCTTCTGGCTCGCCGGCCGCCAGGCCACCGGCGAGTCCGCCTTCGACGTCACCTCCCCGTGGGACGGCCGGGTCGTCGGCTCGGTGAGCGTGCCCTCCGACGCGCAGGTCGAGGAGGCCGTGGCCGCCGCGTACGCCGTGCGGGACGAGTTCGCCGCCACCCCCGCCCACGTCCGTGCCGCCGCCCTGGACCACGTCAGCCGGCGGCTGGCCGAGCGCACCGAGGAGATCGCGCGGCTGATCTCCGCCGAGAACGGCAAGCCCATCAAGTGGGCGCGCGGCGAGGTCGGCCGCGCCGTGTCCGTCTTCCGCTTCGCGGCCGAGGAGGCCCGCCGCTTCAACAGCGGCGAGGCCCAGCGGCTCGACACCGACCTCGGCGGCCAGGGCCGGCTCGCCTTCACCCGCCGCTTCCCCAGGGGCGTCGTGCTGGGCATCGCGCCGTTCAACTTCCCGCTGAACCTGTGCGCCCACAAGGTCGCCCCGGCCATCGCCGCCGGCGCTCCGATCATCCTCAAGCCCGCCCCGGCGACCCCGCTGTCCGGGCTGCTCCTCGGCGAGCTGCTGGCCGAGACCGACCTGCCGGCCGGCTCCTGGAGCATCCTGCCGGTGCCCAACGACCGCATGCCCGCCCTGGTGCAGGACGAGCGGCTGCCGGTGATCTCCTTCACCGGCTCCGAGCAGGTCGGCTACGCGATCATGGAGTCGGTGCCCACCAAGCACTGCACCCTGGAGCTCGGCGGCAACGGCGCGGCCGTGGTCCTCTCCGACTGGTCGAGCGACGAGGACCTGGACTGGGCGGCCGGCCGCATCGCCACCTTCTCCAACTACCAGGGCGGCCAGTCCTGCATCTCGGTGCAGCGCGTGATCGCCGACGCCTCGGTCTACGACCGGCTGCTGCCGCGCATCGTCGCCGCCGTCGAGGCCCAGGTCACCGGCGACCCCAGCGACGACAAGACCGACGTCGGCCCGCTGGTCAGCGAGGACGCCGCCAAGCGCGTCGAGGCCTGGGTGCAGGAGGCCGTCGAGGCCGGCGCCACGCTCCTCACCGGCGGCAAGCGCGACGGCGCCTCCTACGCGCCGACCGTGCTCACCGACGTCCCGGCCGACGTCAAGATCTCCTGCGAGGAGGTCTTCGGACCGGTCCTGACCGTGCAGCAGGTGGACGGCGAGAAGGCGGCCTTCGACGCCGTCAACGACTCCAAGTACGGCCTCCAGGCGGGCGTCTTCACCCACGACCTGCAGACCGCCTTCCGCGCCCACCGCGCCCTGGAGGTCGGCGGCGTGGTCATCGGCGACGTGCCCTCCTACCGGGCCGACCAGATGCCGTACGGCGGTGCCAAGCGGTCCGGCGTGGGCCGCGAGGGCGTGAAGTTCGCGATGGACGACTACACCTACGAGCGTGTGATGGTCCTGACCGGCATCGAGTCCCTCTGACGCGTCCGCCGCACCCCGGGCGAAGGGGCCCGGCACCGAGCCTTCCGCCGAGCCTTCCGGTGCCGGGCCCCTTCTTCACCGCCGCGGCCTTCCAGGTGGCCGATTGCCGCGGGCCCGCTGCGCGACCGCTGGGCCGATCGGCCGCACGAAGGGTGGTGGGGTCGCTACGAATCGGGTACATACGATCGAGTAGCACCAGTCGGTAACGAACCCAATCTTCCGATTCGCGGCGAGGTGAGCCTCATGTCCGCAAGCCCCGAGACACCCACCACTCCGTCTCGACCAACCGTCACCGAACGTGAGGCCCGGCAGGTCGCGGAGGCCGCGCGGGAGCAGCACTGGCGCAAGCCCAGCTTCGCCAAGGAACTCTTCCTCGGCCGCTTCCGGCTCGACCTCATCCACCCCCACCCCCTCCCGGCCGACGAGCACGCCCAGCGCGGCGAGGAGTTCCTCGCCAAACTCCGCGACTTCTGCGAGACCAAGATCGACGGCGCCCGGATCGAGCGCGAGGCGCGGATCCCCGACGAGGTCGTCACCGGCCTGAAGGAACTCGGCGCCTTCGGCATGAAGATCGACACCAAGTACGGCGGTCTCGGCCTCACCCAGGTCTACTACAACAAGGCCCTCGCCCTGGTCGGCTCCGCGAACCCCTCGATCGGGGCGCTGCTCTCCGCCCACCAGTCCATCGGCGTCCCGCAGCCGCTGAAGCTCTTCGGCACCCAGGAGCAGAAGGAGAAGTTCCTCCCGCGCTGCGCCCGCACCGACATCTCCGCCTTCCTGCTCACCGAGCCGGACGTCGGCTCCGACCCGGCCCGGCTCGCCACCACGGCGGTCCCCGACGATGGGGGCACCTCCCGCTCGAGCGGAGCCGAGAGTGGGGGAGACTACATCCTCGACGGCGTGAAGCTGTGGACCACCAACGGCGTGGTCGCCGACCTGCTCGTCGTCATGGCCCGCGTCCCGAAGTCGGAGGGGCACCGCGGCGGCATCACCGCGTTCGTGGTCGAGGCCGCCTCCGAGGGCATCACCGTCGAGAACCGCAACGCCTTCATGGGCCTGCGCGGCCTGGAGAACGGCGTCACCCGCTTCCACCGGGTCCGGGTCCCCGCCGCGAACCGCATCGGCGAGGAGGGCCAGGGCCTCAAGATCGCGCTGACCACGCTCAACACGGGCCGGCTCTCGCTGCCCGCGATGTGCGTCGGCGCCGGCAAGTGGTGCCTGAAGATCGCCCGCGAGTGGTCCGCGGCCCGCGAGCAGTGGGGCAAACCGGTCGCGCTGCACGAGGCCGTCGGCTCGAAGATCGCGTTCATCGCGGCGACCACCTTCGCCCTGGAGGCCGTTGTCGACCTCTCCTCCCAGATGGCGGACGAGGACCGCAACGACATCCGCATCGAGGCCGCCCTCGCCAAGCTCTACGGCTCGGAGATGGCCTGGCTGATGGCCGACGAACTGGTCCAGATCCGCGGCGGGCGCGGCTTCGAGACGGCCGACTCCCTGCGGGCGCGCGGCGAGCGGGCCGTACCCGCCGAGCAGATGCTGCGCGATCTGCGCATCAACCGGATCTTCGAGGGCTCCACCGAGATCATGCATCTGCTGATCGCCCGCGAGGCCGTCGACGCGCACCTGTCCGTCGCCGGCGACCTGATCGACCCCGACAAGTCCCTCGGCGACAAGGCCAGGGCGGGCGCCGGCGCGGGCGTCTTCTACGCCAAGTGGCTGCCGAAGCTGGTCGCCGGGCCCGGGCAGCTGCCGGGCACCTTCGGCGAGTTCAAGCACGGCATCGACCTCTCCACGCATCTGCGGTACGTCGAGCGCACCTCCCGCAAGCTGGCCCGCTCCACCTTCTACGCCATGTCCCGCTGGCAGGGCCGGATGGAGACCAAGCAGGGCTTCCTGGGGCGGATCGTCGACATCGGCGCCGAGCTGTTCGCCATGAGCGCGGCCTGCGTCCGCGCCGAACTGCTGCGCAGCCGGGGCGAGAACGGCCGCGAGGCCTACCAGCTGGCGGACGCCTTCTGCCGCCAGGCGCGGATCCGGGTGGAGGAGCTGTTCGGCCGGCTCTGGACCAACACCGACGACCTGGACCGCAAGGTGGTCAAGGGCGTGCTGTCCGGGGCCTACGAGTGGCTGGAGCAGGGCGTCGTCGACCCGTCGGGCGACGGGCCGTGGATCGCGGACGCGACCCCGGGACCGAGCACCAAGGAGAACGTGCACCGCCCGATCCGCTGACCGCCGCCCGCACACCACCACAGCGCACCACGACAGCGCATCACCCACAGCGCGCGGCCGCCCGCCCGGCCCGCGCCGGGGCGCCCCCGGCGGGCCCGTGCGGCCCGCCGGGAGACACCGCGCCCCGGCGGCCGGGCGGGCGGTGGCCTGCGCACCCGCCCCGACCGGACACAATGGGGCCCATGACCGACGCTCCAGCTCCCCTCGCCGATCCGCATCTGGTGTACGACCCCGTCGCCGGGGACGGCCCGAAGGACGTGGTGATCCTCGGCTCCACCGGGTCGATCGGCACCCAGGCCATCGACCTCGTGCTGCGCAACCCCGCACGCTTCCGGGTCACCGGCCTCTCCGCGAACGGCAGCCGCGTCGACCTCCTCGCCGAACAGGCCCACCGCCTCGGTGTCCGCACCGTCGCCGTCGCCCGCGAGGACGTCGTACCGGCCCTGCGGGAGGCGCTCACCGCGCGGTACGGCGCGGGGAAGCCGCTGCCCGAGATCCTCGCCGGGCCGGACGCGGCCACCCAGCTCGCCGCCTCCGACTGCCACACCGTCCTCAACGGCATCACCGGCTCCATCGGCCTCGCTCCGACCCTCGCCGCCCTGGAGGCGGGCCGCACCCTCGCCCTCGCCAACAAGGAGTCGCTGATCGTGGGCGGCCCGCTGGTGAAGGCGCGGGCCAAGCCCGGTCAGATCATCCCGGTGGACTCCGAGCACGCCGCCCTGTTCCAGGCGCTGGCCGCCGGCACCCGCGCCGATGTCCGCAAGCTGGTCGTCACCGCCTCCGGCGGCCCCTTCCGCGGCCGCACCAGGCAGGAGCTGGCGAACGTCACCGTCGAGGACGCCCTCGCCCACCCCACCTGGGCGATGGGCCCGGTGATCACCATCAACTCCGCCACCCTGGTCAACAAGGGACTGGAGGTGATCGAGGCGCACCTCCTCTACGACATTCCCTTCGACCGCATTGAGGTGGTCGTGCATCCCCAGTCGTATGTCCACTCGATGGTTGAGTTCACGGACGGATCGACACTGGCGCAGGCGACGCCGCCCGACATGCGCGGGCCCATCGCCATCGGCCTCGGCTGGCCCGAACGGGTCCCCGACGCCGCCCCCGCCTTCGACTGGAGCAAGGCGTCCACCTGGGAGTTCTTCCCCCTCGACAACGAGGCCTTCCCCTCGGTGAACCTCGCCCGGCACGTCGGCGAACTCGCGGGCACCGCCCCGGCCGTGTTCAATGCGGCCAACGAGGAGTGCGTGGAGGCCTTCCGCGCCGGCAGGCTGCCGTTCAACGGCATCATGGAGACCGTCACGAGGGTGGTCGAGGAACACGGCACCCCGCCCACGGGAACCTCACTGACCGTGCCGGACGTCCTCGAAGCGGAGACCTGGGCGCGGGCGAGAGCCCGGGAACTGACCGACCGGACGGCGAGCGCGGAGGCGCGTGCATGACGACCCTGATGTTCATCCTCGGCATAGTCGTCTTCGCGGTCGGCCTGCTGTTCTCCATCGCCTGGCACGAGCTGGGGCACCTGTCGACCGCCAAGATGTTCGGCATCCGTGTGCCCCAGTACATGGTCGGCTTCGGCCCGACCCTGTGGTCCCGGCACAAGGGCGAGACCGAGTACGGCATCAAGGCGATCCCGCTCGGCGGCTACATCCGGATGATCGGCATGTTCCCGCCGGGCCCGGACGGCCGGCTCGAGGCCCGCTCCACCTCCCCGTGGCGCGGCATGATCGAGGACGCCCGCTCGGCGGCCTTCGAGGAGCTCAAGCCGGGCGACGAGAACCGCCTCTTCTACACGCGCAAGCCGTGGAAGCGGGTCGTGGTGATGTTCGCCGGCCCCTTCATGAACCTGATCCTCGCCGTGGCGCTGTTCCTGACCGTGCTGATGGGCTTCGGCATCCAGCAGCAGACCACCACGGTCAGCTCGGTGTCCCCGTGCGTCATCTCGCAGAGCGAGAACCGCGACGAATGCAAGAAGGGCGACCCGCAGTCCCCGGCCGCCGCGGCCGGCATGAAGGCGGGCGACAAGATCGTCGCGTTCGACGGCAAGGGCACCGAGGACTGGGGCACCCTCTCCGACCTGATCCGCGACAGCGCGGGCAAGCAGGTGCCGATCGTCGTCGAGCGCGACGGCCGGGAGGTCACCCTCCAGGCGAAGATCGCCACCAACCTGGTCGCCAAGAAGGACGGCAACGGCCAGTACGTCGAGGGCGAGTACGTCAAGGCCGGCTTCCTCGGCTTCAGCGCCGCCACCGGCGTCGTCAGACAGGACTTCGGCGACTCCGTGACCTGGATGACCGACCGGGTCGGCGACGCCGTGGACTCCCTGGCCGCCCTGCCCTCCAAGGTCCCCGCCCTGTGGGACGCGGCCTTCGGCGACGGCCCGCGCGAACCGGACTCCCCGATGGGCGTCGTCGGCGCGGCCCGGGTCGGCGGCGAGATCGCCACGCTCGACATCCCGGCCTCCCAGCAGCTGGCGATGTTCGTGATGCTGCTCGCCGGCTTCAACCTCTCCCTGTTCCTGTTCAACATGCTCCCGCTGCTGCCGCTGGACGGCGGCCATATCGCGGGCGCCCTGTGGGAGTCGCTGCGCCGCAATGTCGCCAGGCTGCTCCGCCGCCCGGACCCCGGCCCGTTCGACGTGGCCAAGCTGATGCCGGTGGCGTACGTGGTGGCGGGCATCTTCGTCTGCTTCACCATCCTGGTCCTGGTCGCCGACGTGGTGAACCCGGTGAAGATCTCCTAGGGGCAATACCGGTGACTTTGTTGGGGTCTGGTCGTTGGATGGGTTGTGCCAAGGCCGGGTCAGGTGAAGTCGTCGGGGG